>DATADQ010000067.1:0-2192 GCA_036258455.1 Nitrososphaeraceae archaeon
CCTGTTATTGAAGCAGGTTCATATCCATTAGCAGATGCTGAAACCAGTACATCGTGTTTACCAGATGGAATATCAGGGGTTATATCCCAGGTATGAGAATATGCACCAAAAGTATCCGCAGTTCCATTGTATTCATTCAGCATGAGAGAACCCTGCATGACTTTAATGACAATATTGGCTCCTGCAACCCCCTGTAGGGTCTTTGAGTCTGAAATCTTTACCATGAAGTTTTGACTGTCTCCTGGAAATATCTGATCTTTGGATACTTCCAGTTGGGCAGATAGTTTTGTCGGAGCTATCATTGTTCCATTATTAGCTATACTAGTACTCGCTGATGGATTTGCGGATAATGTTTTTAATTGTGGGAGAATTTCGAGAGGATCGTTATATACTAAGGTCGAGGTTAGGTTCGCATCTTTTGTGATTATTCCTGTTACATTAATACTATTCCATTTTGTAATTACTTTGGAATTTTCTACACATTCAAGTTTTGATGTCAGATCATTTAATCCATTTTCGATTGTATGATATGAGGGAGAGTACGTGAATGCCCAAGATGAATAATCCTCGTTTCCGTATGGTCCTGCCGCTTTAGCTTTTTGGAACGGTTTTTCATTATTCCAATCTACGGATACGCTACAATTTGATTTTTCATTATCTGTTGAGACACCAAAAATAGTAAGATTCCCGACTGGAATTTCCTTTCCATTGACTGGTGACAATATTTTTATTCCTATTGAGGAAGGAACAGATTTTGTTGATTTTGTTGAATTATTTGATTTATCAATATCATGTGCCGTCATTTCTGTTAGTGATTTAACTTGAGTTATTGATTTCTGGGTAGATTCATCAGATTCGTCTGAATTATTTGATTTATTATTATCATTTGCCTCCGAGTCTTTTTGTGATTTAACTTCAGATCCATCAGATGATACTACCGTTACTATTACATCTTCTGAATTATTTGATTTATTAATATCATTTGCCTTTACGTCTGTTTGTGATTTAATTTGATTTATTGATTGCGTGGTAGATTCATCATATTGTGGCAAAATCTTATTTTTAATTGGTATGAAGCCGAAGTTTTTGAATTCATTTAAGTAATTGACTTTAGATCCTTCGTATCCGTACGTGTTAAGATTAAAAATGGAGAATAGGAAAAAATTTGATGCAAGAAGTATTATTATTAAATAATAGTTCACAAAATCTTATCTAATTTAATTTTTATAAGTATTGTCAGCATATCCTCACTTAGAAACAATACTATAATTTTTCTCTAATTGAGTACTTTTCAATTTACTTATAAAATCACAAAGTGGAAGAATCAATTAATCTTATAAAACATTGTTGTGTAAATTAAATCGAATTTTACTCTATTAAGAAGTCACTTACCAGTTTGTTGAATAATTTTGGATTTTCTACATGAGGTCTGTGTCCACACTTTTCTAATATGATGATTCTGGAGTTACCGTGGTCCATAAAAGGCTTGATAAATTTTAATGGGATCATTTTATCTTCTTTTCCCCAAATAAGTAACATATTTGTATTAATTTTTTCAATTTTATTATTGTATCGTGGAGCATTTGCACTGCCTTTTAGCGCAGAAATAAACGCATCCTTAGCACCTGGTAATGATAATCTCTTGAATATAATATTTGCATAAGAACGATCTACCATAGTGTTATCAATTGAACTTATCATTCTGTTTATATCATTCGAAGATTTAGCTTCCACTATTTTGATGAATCTTTTTAAAGCAGAAGTGCCTTTGAATGACTTTGGTAGCGAACCAACAGGACTAATGAGAACAAGTTTATCAACTATTTTCCTATTTCTTAAGGTAAATTCTACAGCGATATGACCTCCCAGTGATGAGCCAATTAGGAAAAGATGCCTTATCCTTAATTTTTTAATGAATTTTTCAAGAAAATTCACGTAAAAACTAATGGTATAACTAACCTTAGGTTTATCGCTCAATCCAAAGCCCGGTAGGTCTAAGGCAATTATCCTGAACGTATTGGATAAAAAGTCGATATTATTAGTCCAGCTTTCTATGGAACCTCCTAAACCATGGATAAGAAAAACTGGAAATCCCTTTTGGTTTTTATCTAAGTATCTGGTAAGTACGTTATTAACGGTTAGATACTTAATATCTGACATTAGTATCGAATTCATTTTATGATTTATACATT
>DATADQ010000068.1:0-14408 GCA_036258455.1 Nitrososphaeraceae archaeon
ATAGTTTCTATGGTCAATGTTCAGCCAGATCTAATTCCTATCAGTGTGCTTGCTCTAGCATTATTCATAGCTGGATTTGGATTTAAGATGGGTCTTGTTCCATTTCACATGTGGCTTCCTGATGCATATGAGGGCGCCCCAACAACAATTGGAGCGTTACTCTCGGCAGGTACAAAAAAAGCAGGTTTTGCTGCTGCTATTCGTGTAATTGTTCTGGCTATATTTGTATTGCATCTTGACTGGTCCATGTTACTGGCCATAATAGCCGTATTTACAATGACAATAGGAAACCTAGGCGCACTGGTCCAAAAGAGCGTGCCCAGAATATTGGCTTACTCAAGTATTGCTCAGGCAGGCTACATCATGATTGGTCTTTCTCTAGCTCCTTACAATGATCAAGCTCTTCCAGGTTCTCTTTTCTATATTCTCAATCATGCTGTCATGAAATCTGCTGCATTCATTGCGGCTGCTGCGGTAGCAATCACACTTACCAGTTATAGTATTGAAAAGTACAGAGGGCTTGCAAAACGGATGCCACTAACAGCCATAGCAATGTCGATATCAATGTTAGCATTGGCAGGAGTCCCGCCGCTCAATGGATTCTGGAGCAAGCTGGTATTATTCGGTTCTGCAATCGATTCTGGATCAGAAGTTTGGTGGGGACCATACTTGGCCATTGCTGGAGTTTTGAATAGTGCTCTTTCTCTTGGATATTATGCATGGATAATGAGAAAAATGTACATGGAAGATTCACCTGAGACATCGAAAGTCAAAGAACCAAGAGCAATATCGGCAGTACTCATCTTCGCTATGATATTCATGGTCGGATTTGGAATATGGCATGCACCAATCCTGGAATTTGCAACGAATTCAGTACCAAATCTATCTCAACTTACCGCTGTACTGCCTTCGATCCCTTTAAAATAGGATAAAAATTAGAGATACAATAACGATACCTTATTGAAGTAAAGAGTCAAATTGTAAGGGTCGTATAGCAAGTTATTTTTTTTGATTTATTTCGTTCATAATTTTTACTACTTTATCATCGGTTATTTCTTCAAAATTGTCATAGAATTGAGCAACCGAGGTAAAATTACTGGTCGGTGGTATCAGTATGGTGACTACTCCATCTACTTCATTTTTCAATAGTTCGACAGTCTCATTAGGCGCCACTGGTATTGCTATGATTATTTTTTTTGGTTTCCTTTTCCTTATCCATCTTGCTGATACCACAAGCGTAGCTCCTGTGGCCGCACCATCATCAACTAGGATTATTGTTTTATTTTCAATATTGTACTCTTCCTGTTTGGGCCTGTAAAGTAAAGCTCTACGTTCAATTTCTCGAACTTGGGATAACTTTTCTGCCTCTATATAATCTTCTGGAACTCTTAGTGCCTTTACAACATATTCATTAAGATAAACTGTGTCATTATCCATAATTGCTCCTATACCAAGTTCTTTGTTGTTCGGAGCTCCCAATTTGCGAGGTATTACAATATCATAAAAGTTTCCGATCTTATTCTTATGAATCGTATATGCTAGTATTACACCGCCACGTGGAACTCCAAAAAGTGCTATTTCTTTTGGAATTTCATCCTTAAGCTCATTCTTGAGTTTAGATATGAGAAGTTCTGCTGCATGTTCTCTGTCCTTGAATCTGGTGACGGGATTATTTTCATTTGGCATAGAAAATATGTCATATAAACCACCTATTTTCCTATAAGTCTTTTCAATAATATTCTAAATGATTTAATAAGTCAAAAGTTATAAATAATTTTTATATTATAATCCTATATCGAGTAACATATTAAAATATAAAGTACATGCCATATTCTATAATATAGAAGTGCGAATAAATTCAATAAAGTACAAATTGAATTACAATCCTGCCAAGTATGACTATAAAAGCATGATGTATGTAAAGGAAGATATGAAGTATGATAATTTCAATAAGGCCAGGCAACATCAATGGCAATGTGATAAATGCAAAAGTACGTTTTCAAAATATCCTGCTCTCAAAGAACACAAGACTCAAAAGCATTCCTATTAAAATGTAATTTCCTCGATATACATTGATAAATACATTGTGATAACTTTGGCTTTAGGTTTTACACATACAAAATATTACCTACGATAATCCACATTTTTGATTATTGAGGATAAGTCACAGAAAACGACCATTATCATTTCATGTATCGAGTTAACACTCTGATAGTTAGTATCTTTTGATAATTATCTCACATATCATTCTTCGATATGTATATTAAATCCGGCGTGAATGATTGTTCCAAACCTTGGTTAGTATCTTAATAACATATACGTTGATTTCATTTTTGATACTGACTTTAATAGCACCTAACCATTTTGCGAAAGCTCAAGAGGAATTTGCAGAGACAGAGTTCGTGGAAGAAGGGAAACCAAAACTTTTTGATTCTAACCTGAAAATTACTACCATTGCAGAGGGATTGAATACTCCAACAACTATGGCCTTTATTGGACCGGATGACATTTTGGTACTTGAGAAAGATACCGGTATGGTCAAGAGGATAGTAAATGGTAAAGTTCTTGCAAAACCTGTTCTTGATGTTAATGTAGCCAATTCTATCGAAAGAGGCATGTTAGGAATAGCGGTATCAAAAGATGCTTCGACAACAAATGTGTTTATTTACTATACTGAAATTGATGGAAAAGATGGTGAGGATAAAGCAGGAAAACAACCGATTGGAAATAGAGTCTACAGATATGAATTATCAGGTGACGCGCTAATTAATCCATTACTTTTAATGGATCTGCCAGCGAATCCAGGACCTAGACATAATGGAGGTGACATTATGATTGGACCGGACAATAACGTTTACGTATCAATCGGTGATGTGGATGGTTCATTTAAGGGATCAGCCACTGAGACTAAGACTCAAAATTATAAAGATGGAGTCGATCCAGACGGAAGAGGAGGTATTTTGAGGATAACGCAAGAGGGTCAACCCACTGACGGCATTCTTGGAGATTCTATACCATTGCGTATATACTATGCATATGGAATTAGAAATATTTATGGTATGGATTTTGATCCTATTTCTGGTAATTTATGGGATACCGAAAATGGACCTGGAAATGGCGATGAAATAAATTTGGTCCTGCCTGGGTTTAATAGTGGATGGCAACAGGTACAAGGCTTGGCATCAGCAGAGGATTCTTTTTCCCAATCTGATTTACAAGACTTTGATGGAAAGGGATACTATAGTGATCCTGAGCTAGCTTGGGTTAATACTGCCGGACCAACAGCGGTAAAATTTTTGGATTCAACTAATCTTGGTACTACATACGAAAACGATATGTTTGTAGGAGATGTGCATAATGGAAGAATCTATCATTTTGATTTGACATCAGATAGGAAAGGTCTAATTCTCCCACAAGAACTATTATCTAGAGTGATAGAAAAACCATCTTCACCAGGGGTAAGTAGTATTGTGTTTGGTGAGGGATTTGGTGGCATTACCGACTTAGAAGTCGGTCCTGACGGTAATTTGTATGTAGTATCAATCGGGTTGGGGAGCATTTATCAAATCAGCTTGGCATCCTAAGAAAAATACTCACAAGAAGTCTATAAAGACAAACGCTTAATTGAAGTTTATTTTTTTCTTAGAACAAAAAGGGAAAAAAATCAGTATTCTATAGATGAATGAGTCCGCCTTGTTGTCCAACATGAGGCGATTGCCCAACAAACCTTCTTCTAAAGTGTCCAGAGGGTCTTTTGGAGAGCAACTCGATAAACCAAGCTTCATGTTCTACTTCTTCTTGCATAATCCTTTGAGCAATATCATATGTACGCGGATCCTTTCCAGCAGTCATATCACATACTTCACCCCATGAACGTATTGCACATTGTTCTGCACCAAGCAATACTTCGATTATAGATGTCAGATTTTCCCAATTATCAGGAAGATACGCATCAGGGCAACCTGCCTGATCTGCAAATTTTCTGATATCTCTTGGTAAAGAACCGCCGAGTTCATACAATCTTGGCACCATCGCCTCAAAATGATTTCTATCCTCAATCCTTGCTTCCTCGACTATTTCCTTTATGCCTTCACCATCAAGTCCAGTACAGTGCATTCTTAAAATTGTATAATAATAATATGTAGTGAATTCAGCACCCACGCCCTTGGTTATTAGTTCTTTTAACTTTTCAACATCAACTCCATTCTTCTTTATAACATCAAGCGCAACTATGTTTGGAACTTTGCCTTTTGTATCACTCATAGCGAAAAAATAGATAATATTCTATAAAAGTCTTATTATACGATTGCCTTGATAGATTAATCAAGTATTGAATTCAAAGTAATATTTGAGCAAATATATTTATTTGATGATATCTGAAAAATTGAAGGTAATTTTTATATCTTAAGTTATTGTTAGCTTGTTATGTGTTTTGTTGATAATGAGGGAAATATCCTCGTACCCAAAACAGTAAGGCCTCTAATAGAGTACAAGCAGACCCTTCTTGGAGAGAAAAGAGGATCAAAAAAACAATACAGACATGGAAACTTGCACATACGAGAATATGAAAGTTACTACAGTGTTCACTGTGACAAAATAGATCCGCACAAGGATCCTCTTGGACATATATTGGTTGATGCTGCAAAATATTTTCCTGGTATCATGACGCTTTCTGCTTTTTCTGATTATCTTATTAATAGGGAAAAATGAAATAGATTGATTCCAGACTTGCCCGCTTTAATACTGTTGGTCTCCCAAACTTTTGATGTTAATATTTTCATTATTATTCATTGACAGGTGAAAAAATAAGCTTGATGGAAGATAGGAAAGAAATATTGGATGCTGCCATAGAAACTGATAGAAAAGAGCCGACTTTTGAATTTAAGAAACCATCAATTTGGCTCATATTCAAAACAATATTGAAACTAATTCCAGTCATAGTATATCTTAGAAGGGATAGAAAGGAATGGGTCAAAAAAGAAGGTAAGAATGTGAATGAAAAAAAGTTCAGAAAGCATGCTAAAAGGGCTTTAGATACTTTCGTCGCACTTGGTCCTTCGTACATAAAACTTGGTCAATGGCTATCGTCAAGGGCGGATCTTCTGCCTCAGCCCTATTTGGATGTACTAGAGAAACTTCAAGATGACGTTTTACCAGAACCATTTTCGGATGTGAGACCAATTCTTGAAAAAGAGCTTGGCCCTATTGATAATATATTTGAATATTTTGACACCTCCGCACTTTCTGGCGCAAGTTTAGGTCAAGTATATCGAGCAAAATACAAGGAAGAGGAAGTAGTAGTAAAGATAAGTAGGCCCAATATTGAAGAGACAATAGGACAAAACATCTACATTTTAAAAAAACTGTTACCGATGGCTACCCGTTTTATTGATGAAAACCTCAGATTTTCAGCAGAGGGGATGCTTTCTCAATTCATTGAAACAGTACATGAAGAAATGGATTACAGAATTGAAGCAAGAAATTTGATCGAGATCAAAAATAATCTGAAAGATGATAAAACGGTCATTATACCGAAAGTTTATCTTGATAGAACTTCCCGTCATGTAATTACATTAGAATACTTGCCTGGAACTAAAGTAACAGACATCAGAACATTAGATAAAAATAACATTGATAGGCCAAAACTAGTGTATCGTATACATAGCTTATTCTTTAAAATGTTACTGCGTGACAGTATTTTTCATGCCGATCCACATCCAGGTAATATATCAATAACTAGCAATGGTACAATAATACTGTATGACTTTGGGATGGTTGGAAGACTTGATGACGAAACAAGAAGAAGATTGGTAAGATTATATCTTGGTCTTATAGATAAAGATCCCGTAAGAACTACTGATGTGTTAATAGAGCTGGGAACCCTTGAGACTTCTGTTGACAGGAGATTAGTGGAAAAGGGCCTAGAATTAAGCATTCAATCACTGCACGGCAAAAAGGTGGATAGAATGGAAATAAAAGCCCTTCAAGACCTGGCTAATAAAACATTGAGCAGATTTCCGTTCCGATTGCCCAAGAATCTTGCGCTCTACATGCGAATGGCCTCAATTCTTGAAGGTATTTATCATTATCACGGCGTAAGGTTTCAATTTGTTCGTGTCCTAGTAAATTTGCTTGAAAAGGAAGGATTGATTAAAGAGGCTTATTTTGAAGAATTTAAGAGATACGTAAATAGATTTGCAAAGGGAATTGAAATTTCAAGCGAGCTTGCACCAATGATAAAACAATATTTAACTGACCAAAAAGCAACTGAGCAGAGGAAAAAAAATTCAATCGTTCTTCCTGTAAGTATTATATCGTCTTCCATTTTTATTGGTTCAACATTAATCTTTCCTTATGAAAGGAATTTATCTTATGTTGGATTTGCAATATCTGCTGTATTACTGTTTGGTGCTTTGATATTTAATAAAATCAATAAAACATGAAATAAGTTATATTAAAGATTTCATAGGATAAGAAATGTAACTCGGTGTCAATTTTTTTATCATCTAATCTGTATTTCATGATAGTAACAAGAATTATATGATGTGATTCTAATATTGTAATATGAAATACCAATCATTTTGAATGTGATGCAAATCATTTGGATTGGTAGGATTTACTAGTTCATTTTTACAAACATTTGTGAGTTTCATCATTCAGCGTTATTTAATGGAAAATAATGCAGAAGTTATATACACCAATAATCTTAGGCTATTTTTCTTCCAATTTCATATAAACGCAAGCTGCCTAAGAAAAAACGATGAATATAAGTTCGAAAGCAATACTGCTTCCGGCAATAGCATTGTTGATCGGCGCAGTAACTAGTACAGGTTTCGCGAGCAATGCATACGCCGACCCAGAGGACAACAGAGTAGACCAAGACACATATCTTAAACACACAAATAGTTGTGACGAGAGAGGAGACGGAAATAATGAAGCGTTTTGCAAATTCACAGATAGCACAGATGTTGATAATATCAACGTCGAGGGAGAAGACAATCGCGTAGACCAAGATACTACTTCAAAACACAAGAATGATTGTGATGAGAGCGGTGACGGAAATAACGAGGCTGAATGCATTGATGATTCAAGTCTTGATATCGGAGAAATCAATATTACAGACTAGTCCAAAAATACAAACTTAAAAGTAAGGAACAATCAATTCCCTATTTTATTTTTTCAATCTTCTATCCCGTAGTGCATCTCATTTTGAACAAGGAACTAGGTTTATATGATTTATCGAACATCCAATTTACGTACGAAAATATTACATGCAAGTCCTGGCTTTGGTATGCAGCTTAATGAAAAAGAAATAAGAACTTTTCTTTCAGACAGCAAGTTAAATCTTCATCTTGGAACTGTTGATTCGCATTATTATCCAAATATCCATCCTACTTGGTATATTTATGATGATTCTAAAGATACAATATTCATAGAAACTAGTAAACATTCTAAAAAAACCGATAACTTAAAAAGGAACGATAAAATTTATTTTTGTGTAGATGATGGAAATCCTCCATATAAAGGGATAAGAGGTAAAGGTAACGTTAGAATTTTGAGCGATGCTGGTGCAAATCTTCCAATAGCAGAAAAAATAATGTTGAAATATCTTGGCAGCACCGACCACCCAATGGCAAAAACATTGCTCGAAAATGTAAGGAATGGAAATTCAGTAATATTGGAAATCAAGCCAAAATATTACTCTACATGGGACTATAGTAGAAATAGCTAAATGCTAATTTTAAATTTTAAATATGGACACTTTTGGATTAGAAGTCGGTTTTCTAAAAAATTAACATTAATTCCTGTAACCGTTTTTAATAAAAGCATGTAATCAGTAAAAATATGTTTTAAGCTACACTTCAAGAATAATAAGCAGGTATCTGATCATTTGATTTCACAATCCCCAAATTCGTGATCACCATCAGGAGGATGAAAATTAGTTATTCTGTCCTCGCCAGAACCGCATCTAAAGTAGTCTCCTCCCGGTCCTCCACTCAATGTATCGTTTCCGGGACCACCATATAGCCGATCATCCCCAGGGCCACCGTCAAGATGGTCATTAGCCATAGCGCCATACAATATATCATTTTCAGTCCCACCGAATAGTACATCAGGATCATTTCCTCCGTTAAGCTCGTCACTCCCGACACCTCCGTCAAGAATGTCACTACCATCCCCGCCTGACAGAAAGTCATTACCATCAGACCCATTCAAAATATCATTTCCCACTTCCCCTTGAATTTCATCACTACCTAACAATCCATTCAAAATGTCATTTCCTCTAAAACCTCTCATCTTATCATCGGTTCCAGTTCCCATAATATTATCGTCTGCTACAGTTCCCTTAATGACTACCGCCCAAACCATTGAAGTGCTTATTAAAGATAAAGATGCCAAGAAAAGAGTTAATATTAATCCGTTTATCACCCTACTCATATTACTCTAGTCAAATTGATCAATTTATTATAAATATCTATAACACATTGATTCATAGTGCCATGAAAAGATAAGATACGACTGAAAACTAATCATTATACAAAATAGAAATTGAAAATTCCCGATGGAACTTTTTAATATAATTTACATACTAATCATTAATTAGTCTTCATATGCGTTATGTCAATAGATAATTGACCATGGGATACAAAATAAACCAGAGTCAAATGATCGTGATTACCCTATCATTATTCTTATTCGGCCTACTAATGTTAGGAGTATTAAATTTGTATTCCGGGTTGAATCTCCAGAATCCACAAATAGAAGGACAAGAAGATGATGACTTCAAAACTATCGATTCTGCCAATACTTTGGCGTCTAATTCTTCTAATATTTCTGGAGTAAAATCTGAAGACATCGGTAATCAATTTACAATTTCCTGTAGTGATTTTAAAAAATTATTCGATGCACTTGTTGCGCTAAATATAGGCAATGAGGCCGCAGAAGGAAGGATAAATCAATCCACCTTAGAAAAGGTAGAAAATATCTTTAATATTTATGCTGGGAATTGCTCTCAACTTGATGAATATGAATTCGATTAGATTTGCTTGTCTAAATGTATAACTTACTACAATCAACTGAAATTCTTAAAATTTAGACTATCTTATTACTGCTTTTAAATTTCTTAAACAATACTAACAATATGATTGAAGCAATCGCAATCACGGTGAGGGTGATGGGAAGAGTTAATGAGGTTAGCTGCACTGAAATAGGATCTGACACAGTTATGGGGAAATCAAAGACAAGTTTTCTATTTGAATCATTAGAATCTCCAACTATAGGATTATCCAAAATATCAATACTTAGGAGAAATATTCCTGCCTTGTTAAAAATATGGTTATACGAGTAGTGCCCACTCTGCAATAGTATGGGCTGTGTTCTAATTAATTCATTTTTTTCGTCTGATATTTTAATGGCAATAGGTGTATCTATTATTGGATTGTTACTAACTGTAGTTATCCTTATATTGATACTGGTTTCTCGTCCTGATATAGGAACTGCGGGTATGGTATTAACTTGGATGTCATAATCTCCAATACGCTGTTGTAAAGAGTTAGTTAATACATCGGCTAATGCCATTTGACTCGAAGATACTGAACCGATGATTAGAATAATAAATATTATTCGTTCCAACTTTTTATTTCCTCATAATTCAAATTCGATGCTGATTTCAAATTTCGTGTACAATCCAGCGTCCGTTGTAAAGATTACATGATAAGGTATATCGTCGAGTAGATAGCAAACGTGCATGCTAACTATTGATTTTCATATGACTCGCATGTTTTTTTTGCTCTGAAATGAACATTTCCACTATCTGAGACGTAAATATCTCCAGATGAATCAATTGCAATATCATGTGGAATCAAGAATTGATCATCTCTACATCCAAGTGATCCCCACTTTGTAACAAAATCACCATCACTGTTGAATTTCTGGATGCGAACATTCCTCGTATCAACAACGTATACATTGCCTGCCTTATCGGTCACAATTCCATGATCTTCAACAAAGCGGCCATTGCCGTACCCATACCCACCCCACTTTGTGATAAAATCACCCTGATTATCAAATTTTGCGACATAAGAATTGTTTCTACCATCAGTAACATAAACTGAATCATTTGAGTCTATTGTAATGTCATGCAAATGGACAAATAACAAGCCAGGAGAATAAGAGTTCCATTTGGTCAAAAATTTTCCATCATTACTAAATTTTTGAACTTCAGGATTATCTTGGTCACTTGTATAAACATTATCGTTTGAATCAACTGCAATTCCCCATGGCTTAATGAATTGACCGTCAGCTTTTCCCTTAGTACCCCACATTGTAATGAATTTGCCATTACTATCAAATTTCTGAATACGTTGCGCAGCATAATCTGCAACAAAAACATTACCTTTTGAATCTACGGCCATGCTCTCAGGTTGCAAGAATTGTCCTGGACCTGTTCCTCGTGTACCCCACATTGTAATGAAATTACCTTCACTGTCAAATTTCTGAATGTTACATTTCTCCGCATCACTTACATACACATTTCCGCTGGAATCAACTATAATTCCGTGGGCATGAATAAATTGACCCGGCCCTGATCCTTTTGTACCCCAAGCGGATATCAGAGTGCCATTACTATCAAATTTCTTAATATAATGAAATCCCGGAAGATTGTTGGTAGCGGGACCTACTCCATCTGATTGGTTTTCTTCAGCAACATCACTAACATATTGGGATTGATCAGTGTTATCTTTACAATTAAGACTTTTCGCATCTTCCGAATTTTGAGAATAAGTTGACTGAAAATTCAAAATAGACAAGCTTGACAATATTAGAGTTAAGGACAGGAGAACGGCAAAGAGCTTCAAATTAATATTCAAATCTTCTAATTTTGGAATTTTCATAGGACGCCTATCACCAACCTGCGACCCCAATAATTGACATCAGGAAGGAGTCATTAATCACCAAATATAAATTTAAATCTAAAGAAAATAAAAGTCAAGAGTGGGACAGAGTTTTATCCATTTTGCATCAGCCATGATTATCATTTTCTGATGAACCAACAGATTCCTCAGCCGCATGTTCTCCTCCATCTTCCGCATGTTCTCCTCCATCTTCAGCCAAGTTTAGATTGAAAATACCATTAAGCAATGGTGTGATCTTTTCGTCAACTATTGTATCAATTTCATCGAAGGGAGCTTTGCTGTCTATCTTCCCTTTTAATGAATTCAACGAGTCTCCCAGCTCTGTTGAATTTATATTTGATTCTGGTTTGATTTCATTGAAGATTTCTGTTGCCCGTGAAACAGCTGACTGAGCACTCTGGTAGTCAGATTCATCTACAATACTGGCGGATTCATTATTTTTATTGTCTGTGGAATTTGAGATTGGTGTCGTATTTTCATCATGGCCATTTTCTTCCATGCCAAGAGCACTACTATAATGCTGCAAACCTTCACCCAATAAATCATTAAGGACTAGTGCCTTTACAGTAACGTTGTTAAGTTGATCTTTATCTATTCGGGCGCTTACAACTTCAGCAAGTAAATCTGTAATATTACTAACTTTGCCTGTAACCTCTGATTGTGAGGGTGATTGAGATTCAAATACGTTACCAAAATCTGTTAACGTACTATTGAGCTCTGTTGCAAGTCTAGGATTTCTCTCAGAAATTTCCTTAGAATCGTTTGCGGTTATGGTTTCAACCACGTCATCGGCATGTTCTTTTGCTAGGGTAACATTATTTGAAAGTTGATCTTCTGCAAGTTGTGATTCTATTTTAATCATTTCCACTTTGGTCAAAAAAGACGCACTTTCATCTCCAGAAAAAGTGTGACCAAAAACAAATTTGTTCATAGTTGGATTGAATGCAATTAATAATACTAACATCGGTACTGAAAAATATAATGGTCTATTCATCCAGAACCTGTTATAATTCAGCATAATAATAGCATTATGGTACATCTATCGAATTAAGTAGTATAAGCCCAAAAGCTTGCTCTCGAGATTATATCTTGTTTTTGTGCCTCAAATATGCCACAATGGCAGCTATCGCAGCTAATCCGGGCACTAAATAGTAAATTATAAGCTCATGAGTAGGTATTACCTGATTTGGATTGGTAGCTGATATGTCAAAATCAACTGATATCGGCGTTTGAGAATATGTAGGGTCGCCATTTATCCTGACTAGCAAAGAAACCTGGTAATCTCCAACCTCCTTAAAAGTGTACGGAAAGGTAATATCACTAAATTCATAAAATTTAAACGGGAAATTTTGAACGATGGAACCATTCCCCTTGTTTTTTACAGTAAGTGATGCAAAGATGTTATTTACGTTCAGATTATCTTTATCTAGAATACTAAAATTTAGTAAAGTTGAGTTGTCACCAGCAAAAGGGAGCGCAGGATAAGGAGCAAAAACTATTTGGTAGTCTCCGATATTCTTAGTTGTTCCAAAAAAATGACCTGAAATATATAGCGAATCGTCATATCCATTCAAACACACGAAAAGGAAGAAAACCAAAAGAACACCACATCTCCTGTAGGATATTTTTTGTACAGACATCAAGATAGTGTGTCAAAAAGATTACAATACCCTGTTTTTAATTCATTCCTTTTTGTTCCTGTCTGCAGTTTATTTAAATTGTTGTTTTGGCAATAATGAAAAATGCAAGGAAGAACAGAAGGACGCCCATGTTTCCGGAAGTCATTGCCATAATGAGGATTGATTTAGAAAATGTTTGGCTTCTTTAATTTCCATTGATAAAGATTGCTATGTACAATCTTGGTGCCTAAACCAATCAACGAACCCTAATCTAGTACATAAATAGATTTTTACAAAATTGAGCCTCCTAAGAGTAGGAAAACGTCGTGCTAGGAACCTTCGAGCATTCCCTTCTTAAAACGTAGTTTATTAAATAAATAAGCTGCCATTACGATACCGGCAATACCTATTCCAAGAGAAGTTATCAATATCATATATGAATTATCTAAATTTTTTTGTAAACCATTAATTGAATCTTGAATATCGGTCATTTCTTTCTGTGATGTATTCAGATCATTCCTAATGTTTTGAACGTCATTTGATAACTTACTAATAACGTTCTGAACTTGTTCATTCATGTTATTTGTGTTAGAGGTGTCGATAGAAGTGTCGGGAAAGGACAGAATTCCTTTTGACTCTACATCTTCGATCTTAAATTCGCTGTCAACTTTTTGTCCCTTTACATCACCTTGGAGCAATATATTATATGGCCCAACTCTAGTTGGAATTATCTTCGCCTCATATGCCCCATCCGTTGTTGGTGACGGTTGAAAATCTAGTTGTTTTGTCATAGTTCCAAATTTCACAGATGACGAGAGATTTGCAAGAGCATTCAGAACAGGTGTTTGATTACCACCAACTCCTTTACTTACCTGCAGAGTTATACTATTTAGATCAGAAACAAGTGGAGGTTCTGTTAGCCACCCAACCTCAACAGTGGTATTTCCAAAAGTCTTACTAGTATGTGCAAAGGAAACATCAAAATGAACTATAAAGAATATCAATGATAATAGAAGAGAACCAATAATAAAAATAATTCTAGTCTTTTCCATATATCTTAAATTACATCTTCATACATGTTATATCCTTTATCCTGTTAATTCGATTAGTGTACTAGAAAAAAAGGAATAATAAAATAATCAAATCATTATGATTTCCCTAGATATAATTGGCTCTTAATTTTGATTTTGATACTATTTTTTCTTTATCAAATAAGAATCTGCACTTCTTCTTGATAACATTTTTGGTGACCCTCCTAGGTTTTGGTGCCATACACACCTCTTTTGGACATGCATTTGTACTGAATAGCACTCCGTCACAATCACAATCTATATCAGCATCTCCACAACAGGTTAATGTATTCTTTAGCGAGCCAGTTGACTTACGTTTCAGTCACCTCAAGGTTCTGGATTCTAGTGGGAAGCAGGTAGATAAAGGTGATGTCCATCATTTGCAAAATGATGAATCTACATTAACAGTTTCTCTACCAATATTGAAAGATGGAACTTACACAGTATCTACTAACGTTTTATCTCAAATTGATGGTCATGTGACAGATAATGCGTTTGTATTTGCTGTTGGGGAGGCGGTGGTGGTACCTAAAAATGTATCAACTAGCACTGAATCATCAACGCTCTATCTACCAGAGGCAATAGCAAGATTTCCTGCTCTTCTGGGGCAGGTAATGATAGTCGGGGCAGCATTTGGAACCCTTTGGGTCTGGAGACCAGTCTCGAAAATTACTTCACTTGCTGAATCTATTTCTCGAATCAGAAATAAAGTAAGCAAAAGTCTCACTGTTTACTATGTAGTAGCTTCTATAATATTGGTTTCTTCAAATTTTGCTATACTGTTCTTTCAGGCAATTGCAATT
>DATADQ010000069.1:0-20052 GCA_036258455.1 Nitrososphaeraceae archaeon
TTCAAAACTCATTCTAGTTCTGGTACTTGGTTCATAAAACAGATATCCCATTATTCTGGCTTTTCCAAATTCGTCTTTTTCTTTGGGATTTAGTTTCTTAATTTTATCCGTTTTTTCAAATAAGAACTCAAGCTCTTCTCTCTTGAAATCTTTTATTGAAACAACATCTCGATTAAAGAATCTATTAGTCTTCATTTATTATCACTATGATATTATGATAAAGCCCCTTTACAAAAAGATTCTCATCAGAATTCAACTAAAATTATAACTTTCTATATGCATATATTAGAGGTTTTTAATAAAAATTGCTATTTGAACAAAAGCAGATTGACCTTATTATTTATTCTCCTAATGACATTTGCATTATTAAGTCAAAATGAAAGTGCATATACATTTGCCCAAGACACCGATATAACAACCAAAAATAATTCCAATTTGAATATATTCCTTAAAAATATGACAATATTGGATACTAAATCTAAGACTCAATTTTCTGGCTTGATTGATGATAAAAATTTCACTATTAAGACAGTTACCTATACATCAAAATTTTTATGTGGTAATGTAACATCTGATGAAGGTCCCGTCAGACCAGGCCATTACGATACTGATATAAGCATCCTTAACAAACAAGATTATCCGATAAAAATACTTTGGAATGTCATACCTAATGACGATAATTCTTCAAATTCAATCATCAAGATTCTTAAACCTGAAAGCTCTACCAGTATGACATGCAGAGATATTCTATCATTGGTTACTCATAGTAAGAACTTATTAGAAGGGTTTGTTATGTTATCTTTACCGATAAGCGGCAATAGCATTGGTGCATTCCCCGATCCTAATAATCCAGACGCGTCAATTTTGAGATCTATTGATGATTCACAATTAAACTTGATTGATGTCCAAGTATTTTATACAGCTAATGCACTGCCTCAACTTCCTAGTGAGATGATTTTCAGCAAAATTGATTTTAGGATATTAAGTGATCCCAGTGGCAAAATACCCGAATCATTTTTGAGACAAGCACTAGAAGTTTCATTAGTGTCCAAGATAACTCAAATTTATGACCAGGTACTTCGCGTTAAGTCTCTATTAAAGGAAAGATTTAATTTATCAGATTCTGAATTGAGTGCTATTAATATTCAAATTGAAGGATCTGATGTAGATGCTATTTTTACCAATGATGATCATGCAATATCATCATCACGCATAAATCCTAACATATACTATAGGTGATAATTGGAATAACGTGATAATCTTCAGTTTTGCTGCTGGTAATTCCAAAGATTAGGGGAAGTTATACCTTTAGTGCTCTGCTTATCATTATTAACTCAGGTCCCGTAGTTAAATTTCCTACTATAACTGATCTGAAATTGGCGATGATTCCTGACGACAGGAATGGTGAACCCCCGTTGACGGTAGCTGGTTCTGCCTCAACCTGAAGTATTTCCGATATTCTGTTGATTTCCGCATCATTAGCTTTTGGATGAACAATAGCTCCAGCATTTGTAGCCACAACCATTGATCCAACCTGGACATATCCTCCGATTGACATTGTTTGAAGAGGAACACCCAGAATATCCTTAATATTTTGATCCTCTTCCCCTTTGAATAAATTTGAAACTATTGCTCCCTTATCATTTGCTGAGACTAAGTTTCCAATTGCCGTAAACTTGCTTTTTATTCGTTCCACATTTAGGCCTGTCTCCTTAAGGATTCGGATCTCATCATCCGATACAGTAGCTGGTAACAAGATTCCATTGTTATTCATGACTGTCATTGGTCCCATCAATCTGGTCCCTGCCACCGAAACATGAATTATTTTTTTAACATCTAAATATTCTTTGAGTTTTTTAGTTTTTGTTTCTGCAAATCCAAATGGGAGCAGAAGTGTATCATCATTGGCCCGTAAAAATAAACCCACATTTGGACTTCGATAGACATCATATTTGTGGATCAATAAATGATTGTTCTCTCCATTATGCGAGCATCGTAGGACAATATCCCTCTTATGTACGACTGAAATAAGAAACTATCTGTCCGATTTAATTTTATGTTTTAAAATTCCTTGGCCTAGCACCAACTACTGATTATTCTTACTTTGTGTATAATGGAGCCATTCTACTTAAAATGAAAATGTGAATGGTTCATTCACGCTGACATGCAGGAGCTAAAACCACATTCTATGCACATATTGCAGCCTTCGGTAATAATCAATCTTGCATTACATGACGGACATGCTTCGTACTCCTTATACTCGTTTGGAGATGCAGTCACGTTCATTTTTAGTTTAGATTGGGATACATTAATTGTATTATCTGCTGGTTCTATTTCTTCTGTATCCCTGAACACTTTCTCAACCTGTGTCATAACGTAGTCTTGCTTAATGTTACTATGAATATGGTCAATTACATGGGCACTTGGCTTTACAATAAATTTTTTCTCCTTTTCATTCCCAGTTATATGGAGAACCTGTTCATGTCTAGAGCCATCTCTATAAACTGTAACTCCCTTTAATCCTAATTCGTGTGACAAAAGGTAAGCTGCCTTTATGTCTTCGACTGTAACGTCGGATGGCATGTTAATAGTCTTTGCTATTGCATTGCTAATCCATTTCTGCCAAACTGCTTGAGCCATTAAATGATCAGTCCAATGTACGTCAATAGCAGTTACAAATATTTTCTGTAGCCTTTCTGGAATTTCGGCCAATCCTCTTACAGAACCATAATTATTGGCAATCTTTGTTAGAATTTCATCATTATACAATCCATTTTCTTTCAGTACATTCTCAAATATTCTATTTGTATAGAAGAACCTTCCTACAGTGACCCGTTTTTCAAAAACTAGCGCAAAAACTGGTTCAACACCATTTGAGGTGTCGGCTATCATAGATAATGTTCCTGTAGGGGCGATAGTAGACGTCCACGAGTTTCTAACTCCATATTTTTCTATCTTCTCAACTAATGAGTCCCAATCATACGAGTGGTATCGCTTTGGAATTTCATAGTATCCTCCTACTGGTATCATTTTTCCTTCGACATAATCAGTCTGATTAAATAATGGAAAAGCTCCTCTTGCCTTGGCAATTGCAACACTTTCTTCCATGCTATAATAAGATAGCGCTTCTGCTACCTTGTTCATGAACTCATAACCTTCTTTAGAATTGTATGGTATTTCTAAGGTAAATAATAAATCAGCAATTCCCATTATTCCGAGCCCTATTCTCCTTGTTAACTGCGTATTGTGTTCAATTTCTTCAACAGGATACTTGTTCATGTCTATAACATTATCTAAAAATCTTGTAGAGAGACGTATTGCCTGCTCATAACGTTGCCAGTCAAATTCATATTTTCTATCAACATTACGCTTCACAAAATTGGCCAAATTGATAGAACCTAAATTGCATGATTCATATGGATAGAGTGATTGTTCACCACACGGATTAGTTGCTCTAAGTGGTCCTTCTTTTACGTTTATACAGGGATTATATTTGTTGATATTATCAAAAAATATGACACCTGGCTCAGCGCTTTTCCAGGCGCTGAAGGTGATTAAATCTAAGAGCTGGTGTGAATCAATTTGCTTGATTGGTTCATTATTCGTTGGATTTCTAAGTGTGTATTTATGATTATTTTCGTTAATTATTGATTCCCAGAAATCGCTCCAAATTCCAACGCTTACATTAAAGTTTTCGAATATACCTGGTTTGGTTTTGGCTGTGACGAACTTTTCAATATCAGGGTGCCATGATTCCATTATACCCATGTTTGCACCCCTTCTTTTTCCACCTTGTTTTATCACATCAGTAACTGTGTCTATAATTCTCATGAATGAGAGCGGTCCCGAAGCAACGCCAGAAGTTGATGCTACCATATCACCTTCAGGGCGGAGATTAGAATAGTTAATACCAACTCCTCCACCTGATTTGAATATCATTGCTGCATCGGTCGACGATTTCATTATCTCTGACATGTCATCTTTCATATCCAATACGAAGCATGCTGAGAGTTGGCCAAGTTTTGCTCCGGCGTTCATAAGAGTGGGAGTATTTGGAAGGAAGTCCTTTGACACCATCAAATTATAATATTCAATAATTCTATCAGAATACTTTGACAAGTGACCTTCAGCAATCAGCCGTAAAATATCTTTAAAGCTAATTTTCATATGGCCGCTTTTTGCCAAATGAATGTAATGTCTAATCATTGATTCAAAATGGTATGTGTTAAGATAGTAATTGCCAATTTTTAGTTTCATATGAAAATCATCTATTTTTTTATAATATTCTTCAGCTTCGGTGATATTTTGAACTACTACATCGTTATTAGAGTACAATTCTGAATCGTGGAGTATATCAGGGATTGTTACCAGAATTGCGACTCGTTCAAAAAGTAATTTAGGATCTTCAATTATTTCATTATTATTATCCCTCAACAAGTAGCGTGAAGCCAACACCCTGAGAGAATTAATATCAAACGATTTATCCACTTCATCTAGATCTTTCTTGTTTAGAATCTTCTTCTTTTCATCTCTGATCTTGCGTCGTTCGTGTCTATAGAGGATGTACGCCTTGGCCGTCTCTGAAAGTCCCTCCTCAATTAAGATCGATTCAACCATGTCCTGGACATCTTCAACGCTAGGAATTCGATTGGTATCTAAAACAGAAAATTGTTGATCCATTTTTTGTACAACTTTTTCTGATAATTTTTCAGCAAGCTTGTAGTCTGCTTTACCTGCTGCCATTAATGCTTTGTAGATGGCATTAGAAATCTTTGTGTTATTAAAATCGACTAGTCCTCTATCCCTCTTCTTAATTTGCGCAATTGGTTTTTTGTTTTTGTTTGAAGAATTATCAATCTCAGTAATTTCTTTTGCCATATCCCTTTATACAGCTATAGCTTAGCTTAAAAGGATTATCTTACTAAAAAATAATATAATGATGGTTTAAACTATTTGATTCAATCTAATTATATTGTAAAATTAGTGGATCCGCAGTTTTGACATACTTCAGACGACGTGGATATTTTTGCACCACATGAGCTGCAGACTTTGTTTCTGTAGATTGGTCTGAAGAAATTCAAATCATGTGACTTATCAATACAGTCCATTAATTCACCATCCGTAAGGTCGCTTACGTCAACATTAAGTGAAACTCCACCATTCAGTAATTTATCGATTGAGTTACTTGATTCTATTATAGAATCAGTATTTGAAAGTAAATCCATCCCGTTTATAAGAAGACCTTGTGAATAAGATTTTATCATCGTTTCATCACTAGCTTCACGGTACATGTTACCATATTTTTCCGAGTCTAGAGAAGCTAATCTTTTATTGCTGTCATCTGTAATCATCGCAATTCTTATAGAATCATCCTCAGCTTCTTTTCCTTGAATCGAAGCGACTTCAACAGCAGTATGCAATACCTTTTGAATTATTTCTTCCCCATCAAATTCATGTCCTAGTATGTTAAAAACAGACTCCCTTATACCAGTCAAATTAATCACGAGATTCATTTTGCTTAATTTCATCATTTGTGTTATATTAGCCAATACAGGGAGCATTTCTCTTCGCGTCATTTCCAAAATGGAGTTCTTCCTTGCCAACAGGGCAGAAACAGCTGGTTTTATCATCAGTGCCAATCTGGCTCTGAAATAAGTCTCGTCTTTATTGGACTGAAAAGCTAGTCTGGGCAGATTTATTGCTAAGGATTGTAAACTTAGGACTGAACTAGCTTTCTCATCAGCTAGAGTTTTTACTATCCCGATATGACTTCTAAAATTCTTAGATATAGACAAAATTCCTCCATGTTTAACTATATTGCCTAATAGATCTGAATTTGCCTTTACCGAATCGTGATCATTACCAACTAAAGATAACCCAATGTTGGGAATAGGAGTAAGATCCAAATATTTCATATACGCACCCAAAATGGATCTAGTGATTGAACCACCATCGAGTGAGATAGGAAAAGTAATTACTGGAAATCCTGACGACGAATATGACCTTGAAATCGATGATGAAATAAATGCCCTAGAAAATACAGATTCAATATTTTCATTATTATTTTGAATCTTATTCGAAATGGTAGATATAAAATTATCAAGTATTATCTCCCTTGAGGCTTCCCTACTTAAGACCGAAACCAATATGGGTAGAACTGCTGTGATATCGTCAATTGTCCGAATTGGTTTCACTCTTGAAACATTCAAGTATTTTCCTTTAAAGTTTAGACCGTTTTCAATAATATCCCTAGTATCAATAAAAACAGTGTCTGGCATCAAGTTCCATAGCCCGGTGTTCGAAATATTTAGTTCCCCAGCAAGATGCATATCAGTGATGTCTTTGGGTAACACATTGAATAGCAAGTTTTCGGAAAAAACAGCAAGAGATGTTTCTGATAAAATCCCCTCTACTCCATTTTTGCTATACATAGAGTTGTTAAACATATCTGAGATATCAGATCCAGGAAGACCCAACCTGGCAAGTTTTGATCGAAATTCCTCATAGCCGTGTTCAATTAAAATTGAATTCACAGTTTCTCTAATAAGCGATGACGTAAGATAGACCGTTTGGAATTTGTAAACTTTGTTTTCAACTTCTTCAGTAATTTTATGTGCTTGTTCAAGAGGCATGTTGGCCTCCCTGACTAATGATTGAGTTATCCGATTGGAATTAAATTCTTCAATAGAATGTCTAGAAGTCCTTACGTACATCTTTCCGCTTTCAATTATCGATCTCTCTTCAATTTGTCTTGCCAGACTGAGAACTAATTTTCCGAGATTAGTAATTGTATATCTTCTTTCTGCTTTATTTAATGCGACAAGAGACTGCCTCAAGAGCTTCCTCAAATGGTAAGCAAATTTACCAGACTCTTTTTTAGATTTAAAACCTGCTAATGATTTTAATTCTGAATAAGTTAAAGGTCCCTTGGAATTTAAAATGCGAAGTATATCGATTCTGTTAGGACTTGCCATAACAGAAAAAATCATCCTAACTCTTTTTGCTGCTTGTAAAATTCCACTAGGTTTAGGTTCAGTTTGAGTTATAAGATCATGACTCGCCTCTATCTCCATCTCACCCGATATTATCTTGAGATAATTTAAAATTGGGTCGTAAATAGTTATTGACTAACTGTACAAAACAATTTACCTGCTATGCGTTAGAAAATCAAATTTAGATCATTACTTCGTTTTCCTCTAATAGGGATTCTGATTCATCCCTCTTTTTCGTTACATTAATCGTAGCAGGTACATCGGGTAACTTTTGTCTTGTCTCTTCTTCAACGCTCTGTTCAACTTCACTTAAAATTTTTAGTGCTTCTTCATCTACCGGCATTGGTATTCTTAACTCAGGATTAACATTGTAATTCAGTATTTCAGATGAAGCGCTTGTAACATCGTTCAACACCTCATGTGCAGTTGGTATAACCATTGAAATATCTTTTTCAATATCCTTTATCAAATCTATCGTTGGATTAAGAGTATCCATTATGACGGCAAATTCACCTATTATAGTGGAACGTAGCGCTACAACTTCAAGTGACATCACCATGTTTCTTGTTGTATGCTGAATTTTATGTATATTTACAAGCTCAGTAGCTAGGGCCTTGGCACGAACGTTGTTACCCACTTTGATGTTTTGCACAATATGTTTTCTAAAATCAATATCCATCATTTTGAATTTCTTTGAGAGCTTATTCAACTTTGTAATCTGATTACTAATAACCTGAGCAGCATTAGATAGGTCATTTTGAAACTGTGTATTATGCTGCATCAGAAAAAATATGGTTTAGGATGAATGTAAAAATAATTGTCAGTGTCTATCAACAAAAGAGTAACATAAAGCTAATCTAAAAAAATTCTAGTACAAGATGAAATCTTGCAATAAAGGAAACGATTAAGGGAACAAGAATAATTAGTCATATGCCGTATCTTTGCTTTCTAAAATAATAATATGGTTAGTCACCTTGTTTTTCTAAAGTTAGTCCATGCTTTGCATCATAACCTTTTACCTTGACAATCGATCCTATAGGTAGTTCGGCTGGTATTTTGATTCCTGGTAGAAATCCTGAAGCTGAAATAGGAGCATCTTTCAGCTTGAAAACTACCCATGCATATGAGTTAATATCATCAAAACCTTCAGGAGCTACTGATTGAATAGTATGCGTCACTACTGTGCCAATACCCGGAAATTCAACTAATTCAAAATCACTTTTAGAGCATTGACTACAATAGTACATGGTCTCAAGCATAATTTTTCCACAGTTCCTACACTTGTTAGCTAGAATTCTTCCACTATTCGCTGTTTGAATAAACCTTTCATGTGTACTAGGACTTTTTTCCAATCTGTTACACCAAAACTAGACTTTTTGAAATATATGAACTGCGGCACTTGCTCCAGTAGCTCCAAAGTTATGCGTCAGGGCTATTTCAGCGTCATTTACGGATCTGTCCCCAGCTGCACCAGTGAATTGTTCGAAAACTTCGACAACTTGTCCTACACCTGTAGCGCCAATAG
The DNA here is from genome assembly GCA_036258455.1 of Nitrososphaeraceae archaeon. Lineage (GTDB taxonomy): Archaea > Thermoproteota > Nitrososphaeria > Nitrososphaerales > Nitrososphaeraceae > TA-21. The sequence goes on from DATADQ010000069.1 coordinate 8,518, forward strand.
GATGTCCTTTAGATTTTAATCCTCCTGAAGGATTAATTGGAATCTTTCCATTTCTATGAGTAATTCCTTCCCTTGCAGCAATTCCACCCATGCCCTTTTTAAAAAATCCTAGATCTTCAATGTCAATTATTTCTGCAATGGTAAAACAGTCATGGACTTCTGCAAAATCAATGTCTTTAGGTGTGACTCCTGCCATCTTATATGCTTGGTTTGCCGCAATTATTGTACTTGGGATAGTCGTGATGTCTTCTCTGGATTGTACAGCAGCAGGTGATCCACCTCTCCCAGAACCGATAACTTTTACATGTTTGTTACCAACCTTCTTGGCGAATTCTTCGGTACACAAAATAACCGCTGATGCGCCATCAGAAAATGGGCAACAATCATAGACCTTTAATGGAGAGGCTACAACCGGTGAATTCAAAACATCATCTACTGTTATAGCTTTTCTGATATGTGCTTTTGGATTTAACAATCCATTTTCATGATTCTTGACTGCAACATATGCCAAATCCTCCTCTGTCGCTTTGTATTTAGTCAAATAAGCCCTCGCTATAGAAGCAAACAATCCCGGAAATGAAGCACCATTTCCACCTTCAAAAAAGAAGTCAGAACAATATGAAAAGAGTGTGGTACTCAAACTAGTTCCTGTATGAGTTACTTTTTCCACACCAACGGCCAATACACAATCATAAAAGCCCGCTGCAACATTTGCATAGGCCTCTCTAAACATTACGGAACCTGAGCCGCAAGCAGATTCGATTGTTAGTCCGGGTATATGAGGAATTCCAAGGTTGCTCATGAGTACTGGCGCCATATGTACTTGCTTATCAGCGACACCAAATACATTTGATATATAACCTGCTTGGATATCCTTAGGCGTAATTCCGGCCGAATCAATCGCATTTTTTGCGGCGTCCAATCCCAGCTCAATAACACTTTGACTTAGTTTACCATATTTTGTACTTCCGGCTCCAAGAACACATACACTATTTACCATTTATATGAAAAATATTCATTGAGAATATAAAAATGTTCGAGAAAGATCTGCGTCGGCAGAAAATTTCGATCACAGTCAAAGATGATTTCCTATCCGTAATCGGTTAATAGTTTTATCAACCCAAAATCTAAATTATAATTCTCTATAATCTATTTTGATTGCCAGGAGAATTTCAAGGGCTAGGACAATTCAAACTTGTAATTTGCGAAAAACCACTCGCCGCAAAAAGGATATCTGAAGTCCTAGGATCTAAAAAAATGATAAAGAGAGAACCTGCGCCAGGTGTATTTATTTTTGAAATTATTTCAAATAAAGACCAACGATTTATTGTGTGCTCAGCACTTGGACATTTGTACAGTTTATTTCCTATTGAAAAAAATCGAAAAAGATATCCAATTTATGAGGTGAAATGGTCTACACGACATTCAGCTATTGTAAGAGAAAAAAGAAGAATTATACAAACATTGAAAGTCATAGCAAATATTTCAAAGCGTGCTTCTGGATTTATACATGCATGTGATTATGATCTAGAGGGTGAGCTCATTGGTTACAACATACTCCAATATGCTTGCAACAATAAATATGAAGTTTCTAAGAGGGCCAAATTTTCTTCCCTTACTGATTCAGAAATAAATCAATCATTTAATAATTTACAAGAAACCAATATCAGAATTGCTGATGCGGGAAAGGCTAGACATTTAATCGATTTTATTTTTGGTATAAACCTGTCTAGGGCTCTAGTTAATTGCCTGAACGTTTCCAATCAAAATAACCAGTATCACAATTTAACCATTGGAAGAGTTCAAGGGCCTACCCTGGGATTTATTGTAAATAGAGAGATAAAAAATAGAAACCATATACCAGATCCAGTATGGTATGTTTCTGCAAAATTTGAGAAGGATGGTTCTCGTTTCAAAGCTAATTTAATCTCTGTAGTTCATAAATCCTCAGAAATAGAAAAAACAGTAACTAGTTGTGAAAATGGAACAGGTGTTATTAATGAAATTGTTCGGCGTAACAAGAAGATCAATCCTCCCACACCTTTCAATATTAGTAATTTACAAAAAGAAGCTTATCGAATTTTCAAGATGTCACCTGCAACAACTCTTTCTATCGCAGAATCTCTCTATCTGACTGCATTAATTTCATATCCTCGTACTTCCAGTCAGAAACTTCCTCCATCCATAGGGTATAAACAAATACTTGAACAATTAAGCATAAACTATGACACTAAGAATGAAAATATTATAAAAGAATTATTAAGCAGAAAATATTTGGCTCCCTATCAAGGTAATGAAGAAGATCCTGCCCATCCGGCCATTTATCCTACAGGAGTAAAACAAAAAAGACTTGGCATATTCCAGCAAAGAATCTTAGACCTTATTATTAAGAGATTTATATCTACATTTGGAAACTGTGCTGTAATAAAATACACTGAAGTAACTATTAATGTGAATGGGCATAATTTTATAGCCAAAGGTAATACGATCTTAAACGATGGTTGGATTCCTATTTATGAACCTTATTTTAGTATCAATGATTCTAATTTACCAGAACTTAAGATTAGTGACTCTGTAAAAGTGAGTGAAGTCACTGCAGTGGAAGATTTTACAAGACCGCCTGCCAGATATAATCAAGCAAGCCTTTTGGATAAAATGGAATCCGAGGGCATTGGAACTAAATCTACCAGGGCTGAAATAATCAATTTATTGATAAAGCGTAAATACATAACTCAAGACAAAATTGGGATAGAACCTACGGAATTGGGTTTTACTATACTCAAAACCATGAATAAATTTGTTGCCGAGATTGTTTCAACAAGATTAACTAACTTTCTTGAGTCCAGCATTAAAAGAATAGAGGATGGAGATATCAATACGAACGATGTTCGCAAATATCTAGAAAAATCATTAGAGAGTCCTTTAAACAAGATCAAAACAAACGAACGCTCAATTGGTGATGAAATAAAAAATGTATTGACTAATTCTGAAAGTGGAATGACAATTGGTAAATGCCCAAAATGTCAAAATGGAGAAATGATTTTGATCAAATCACGTAAATCCAATAAACGATTTATTGCCTGTTCTCAATATAGAGTGACGGGTTGTAATGCGATTGCATCAGTGCCCCAATTAGCCTTGATTAAAAAGAGTAATACTATTTGTTCTTGTGGATGGCCCATCTTAAGGATTATGTTTGCAAGAAAAAAGTTATGGAGAATTTGCGTGAATAGAGTATGTCCCGAAAATAGATATAACAAAACTGATAATCATCATGATTCAGATTCGAAGACACCGACATAATTTTTGTAGACATCAGTTCTTCTATTTTTTAAAAGCGGAAGTGTTCTCCTTATTGTATCTATCCTTGAGTTATCAATATCTATAATTTCCATACCTTCTCGATTTCTCATGTCAACTAGAGTAGAACCAAGTGGATCAATCACCATACTACGTCCACAATAAATATTACCAAGCTGATTTGGTGCTATTACATAAACACCATTTTCGATAGCTCTTGCTTTCAGCATTATTTCCCAGTGTTCTTGTTTCTTAAATCCAGCTACCCACGCAGATGGAGATACCAATATACTTGCACCATTGAGAGTTAGAATTCTAGAAATTTCTGGAAACCGCATATCATAACATATCAGTAATCCAAGATTTCCGACAGATGTTCTTGTTGGACTTTCAATAATACTACCTGCTAATAGCTTCTTAGATTCCTTGAATCCCAGGGCATCGTACAAATGAACTTTTCTATATATCGATTCTAATTTTCCACGGTCATTAATTATTACAGCAGTATCGAAGACCTTATGATTCTGTTTATTGGTATTGATAATTTCGTATATTGTTGCAATCACATTTATTTTGTTTTTTTTGGCAGAGTTTGACAACATCGATATGAAGTTACCATCTATTGTTTCTGCAATTTTGTGCAATCCTTTTGGTTTTTGTTCGGCTGGAGAATATGCCATTTGAAACTCTGGAAAGCAGATTAATTTTGCCTTCTTCTTGCCAGCTTCATTTATTAATTTTAATGAATAAGCTAAATTTTGTTGCTTACTCATTGAAGATTTCATTTGAACTAGAGCAGCTCTAAATTTTTTCTTCATCTACCTCACCTTTAGAGTATAGAACAAAATTTTTTCTAAACACAAGGCTAGTGAACAAAAATCAATCAACCCCTTTCGGCAGAATAAGCTTGTTTCTTATGTGAATATCCTCTTTCTTCCAAAAAATCCCAATTTTTCCCACATATTACACAGGTAATACGATTTTCATTTTTGAATAATTCTAATTCGTAATGGCTACAACGGATCTGGTATTCTTTTTTCATGGAATCCATTTCCCTCAAAGTGTCTATGTGTCTCACAGAATTTTCCGTCATATTGTGAAATACTTGATTTGGTTACTTTTATCTTTCTTTTGATTTCCAGCTTTTCTAAGTAATTGAAATTCAACTAGGCTATCTTCTAAAAAAGGATAACTACTAGTAAGTTGAGGAAATTTGATAAGCAGCTGAGAGGATAATAGTATAATGAAAAAATGTCCTATATGCGGCTGTACGCAACACAAGCTATTTGGATGTGCAAGACATTGGTTAAGTCATACAAAGAATATTGACGGATATTGTGAAAAAAAGTAAATCGGACTATTTTATTTCATACAATGCTATCGATAGTTTTAATGCCATGGTATCGTCCGTTTTTTCGGCTAGGGGCAATATGTATTTCTGCGTTTCTTCCTTATATCGCAATGCCTTTTCCTTTTTTATGTCGTTTTTCAAAAATCGAGCGTTGTCCAAACGGTCTGCAAGTTTTATGAATCGAGACATTTTTGGGCCTTTTGAAATATTTTCGAAATATTTGACAAGTAATTTTTCCCTATTTTCTTCATTTGTTTTTGGTTCAGTCAAGTTCTTAATAGTGTCGTACATATTTTCACCAAAATTTATTTTCAAAAATTCAACAATTTCATGATCGTCCTTACCTTTTTCTATAGCTTCATGTAGAATAGCTGCACAAATTGTATCTACATCATGAACTTTTAACTCGTCAGATAATATTAATGCCACCTTCATAGCATGATTGATGTAAGGTTCATGGCTTTCATTTCTAAATAATCCCGAATATACATTAGCGGCAAAACTAAAGGCTTTAGTAATCTTCACAACATCATTAAGGTTATCTCCAAATGGTTGAACTAATCTAGTAAATGCTAATTTCGTAAAATTATTCAAATTCCATTGCATCTTGATTCACGTACTTAACTAATCAATTATTTTTAAATAGTTTCTCAAGTAAGCTAGTCAAGGAACCTATTCAATTCTTATTCTCCTACTATCTGTACAATTAGGAAGATGTCCAAGATTGAAATAAACGAATTGGAGTGGTATTGCAGAGATTTTTTGTTTAAAAATCATAACAAGGGTGTACTTGAACTCGAAACAAAAACTATCCCAATGAACATGATTGAAACCTATCTTAGATATAGAAATGCAGATCTAGGGCATATTTCTTCAATTTTAGAAATAGTACTGGAAAACCTAATCTTATCCAATTTTATAGAACATAAAGATAATTTTGTAGGAATAAGAGATGGCATATCGCGGTTACAGTGCAGTAAATGCCATTACATATGTTATCTTGGAAATTTAGAATCAAAAGTCTGTTTTAGGTGTCGAAGTAACGAATTAGGTACGTTCCCAAAAAAACATTGATCTTGAATATCTTATTTTTTACGATTTGAGATTAATGAAACTCAATTGAATTTGGAATAAACAGAAATAGAAATATGTAACCGTCTTCGATCTTGAATCAATTATTGAAACTCATATATAGAACTTTAAGAAACATTCCTAGTTGAAAAATGTCTGCTTTAACCATAAGGAAGTTTTATGAAGAAATACTTCAATTTGTAGGAAAAAAAGTTTCCATAGAGACATCTTATGAGAAGAACTATAGTGGAATACTAACTGCTATCGATGAAAGATTGGATACTGTTCTCGAGAATGTAGAAGGTCATGGAATATTGAGAATTATCATAAACGGATCATTTGTGAAAGAAATTAAGCTTCTGGAAAAGCCTTTTGATCTTAAGGGTCTTGCAGATCGTCTATCAAGAGTATTCCCCGGCCTCGTAAAAATCAGAGAGGATGTGAATGCAATAATTGTCATGGATAAGATCAAGGTAACTGAACATGGGATTGAAGAAGGCACTGGCTTAGCTGCTGATAGGGTTAAATCAATATATGAAGAATTCATGAGGGAGTTCAAGAAGTAAATTTGCTATTTGAGGTCAGATATTCTGACCTGGCAGGAAGGATAGGAAAAATCAAAACTCCTAGCGGGACTTTTGAGACACCTGCCTTTATCCCTGTTCTACATCCTGTCTCACAGTCTGTAGATGTAGAGTTTTTAAAGAAATTAGGTTTTGAGGCAGTTATCACAAACGCGTACATCACATTAAAACAATATGGAGATTTTGCACGAGAAAAGGGGATTCATAAATTAATAAATTTCGATGGTCCAATAATGACAGATTCCGGTGGCTATCAAGTACTCGAATACGGTTCTATTGAACCAAAGCCTTCATTTATAGCCCAATTTGAGAATGATATTCAAAGTGATATTTGTGTACCTCTTGATAAGCCAACAGGGTATGGACTGAGTTATGAAGTAGCTGAAAAGTATGTTAATGAAACTATTAGAAATTCCCAAGAAACATTGAATCTGATCAAGAGTAACAATAACCAAAATTCTGTTTGGGTAGGTCCGGTGCAAGGTGCCGAACATCTTGACTTAGTCAAGAAATCTGCGGGATTACTTGACGCTATGGGATATGAAATGATGGCTCTTGGGAGTCCTGTCCAATTACTAGAATCATACGAATTTGCAATATTAGCTGACATGATAGGAACTCTGAAGTCAACTGTTATGTCCAAACCTATTCATCTCTTTGGAGCTGGGCATCCTTTAACGATACCTTTGGTAGTAGCGTTAGGATGTGATACTTTTGATTCTGCCTCATATATGCTGTACGCAAGAGACAACAGGTATATGCATCCAAATGGTACTTCAAGATTGGATAAGTTGACATACCTAACATGTCAATGTCCAATTTGTATTACTATGACAGTTAAAGAATTTGTTAGCCTCGAACATGATGAAAAGACAGACAAATTGGCTAAACATAATCTGTACGTATTAAGATCCGAAGTTTTGTCGGTAAAACAAGCTATTATGGAAGGAAGGCTTTGGGAATATGTTGGGCAAAAAGCACGAGCCCATCCTAAATTAATGGAGGCCTTTAAATTATTCACGAATTACAAGCACTTAGAAGATGGTACACCATTGTTTAAGAAAAAAGCAATATTTTTTATGGAATCAATCGATCAATATAGACCAGAAGCCTCTAGGTTAAGAAGGATTTTTAGTTCATTTAGAACGAACAAGAAAAAGATAATTCTATTCCCTGATACGCAAGTTTCTCCCTTTTATTGTTCTCAGGAATATCACAAATTATCAAAGAAATATTCAGCTTATCAAATTTGTGCATATAATCCTTTTATAGGTATCATTCCAGCTGAAATTTCAGATATTTATCCTGCTGCTCACAACTTGATATCCAAGAAAAAATTTAATTTCAATAGTAGTAAAGAATACCCAACATTTGTTAGTTCATTAGAAAAATTTCTATCGTATAATTTTTTTGATGAGGTGACAATTGTTGCCGACGATTTCATGCAAGGAATAGTGCACGACATACAGATAAAATCTAAAAAGATAATGATTTTCAAATATGGTGAAGATGTAACAGAACAACTATAATGATTTATTCACTTTAGATGTTGATAAATTTATTTTGTAGTCCAGATTTTTGCTTAAATATTAGAAATAGTTAAGAATAATAATAATAAAGATGGCGATTGACTATGAATTCATTTATACGTTTTGTGAAGAGTTATTAAATTTAGATAACTCTCTTCGATGGGTGGGTATTTCAAATAAATATGGTGTTTTGATTAATGTTGAACAACGCACAGGATTAAAGCCATTAATGTCCGAAGAGGAAAGTGAAGAGTATGCTGCTGCTGCAGTGTCAAGATATAGAACTAGGGTTAAATTTCAAACAAAAATTGGGAAACTAAATTACGCTGTGGGCAGATATGAATACGTAACCCGGATTACTATTCCTATAACCATTGATTATTTTCTCCTCTTAACAATTGACAAAGAGAAAAATTACGATGACATAATTCTTAAAAAGATAATTCCATTTATCGATAAAAATAGGAGCAAATTTGATTCTGAAAAGCTAAATGATTGATCATATGCCCACTGCACTTAGGTGCACTAAATATAATTAAAAATTATGATTTGATATCATTCACAAAACTCTTGTAAATTGATAGTGCTTCCTCCTCGCTTTTAGCTCCGACAATAGTGGCCGCACCACTTGTCATAAAGCTTATTGAAAGATTATCAGAACTATTACTCATAATGGTTAACCCTAGTTCTCCTTTTGTCTTAATTGTATAACCCAACCTTTCCGCACTTTTTTCAATTCCAATCAGGTTTAGCGATGACGAAATTTGTGTGGGTGTAACGGTGTACGTTCTCTTTCCTCGGTCACGACCACATAGTTCCTCAATTATTAGCTTCTGTGTTTCCACCTGACTTTTATCTATTCTCTTTGTTCCGCATGAAGGACACTCTTCTTGTCTTAATACTGAAACCTTTTCGAGGGACAGATCGTTTAGATCTATATACAAGAGTTTATTTTCTAGTGTTGGTTTTTCGCCAAGAATAATCTTGATTACTTCAGAAACTTGAATACCGCCGACTAGATATAAAATTGATGGATGCACACCCTCAGTACTACAAGTAGGCATATCGTCTTCAGCTAATGCAGGAAAGATACACCTTAAACAGGCAGTTTTATTTGGAATTATTGTGCAGATAGAACCTAACATGCTCAGCGCGCCCGCATAGATAAGAGGAATATTCAGTTTAATGCATGCGTCATTTAGTGCATATCTGGCATCTATACTATCTAATGCGTCTACGACTACATCACATCCCTTAACAATGCTTTCAGCTGTATATTTAGTAACAGAGTTTGGAAGAGCTTCGATCTCAACACTTGAATTTATTTGTTGAAGTTTTTCTTTTGCAGCTTCAACCTTTACCCTGCCTATGTCATTTTCTGTATAAAGGTGTTGTCTGTGTAAATTAGAAATTTCTATGATGTCTCTGTCTACTATCTTCAATTTTCCGATACCCATCGCAGTTAGTTGTGTAACTACCGGATTGCCGATGCCTCCAACCCCAACAACACAGACTTTTGCCTTCCTAAGTTTTTCTAATCCGACGAATCCTATTTCATCGAGCATTATCTGTCTAGAGTATCGTTGTAAATCCTCGTTCTTCAATTCAGAACCCCCAGCTACTGCTGGAAGAATATAAATAGAATCCCCGTTGTTAAGCTGAGTAGCCATGCCATCATTACTAAAGCGCATATTTTTTCCGTTTATGTAAATATTGATTAATGACCTTGGTTTCCCGTTCAAATCCAAAACTTTACGCTTAAAATCTTCTCCGAGCTGTTCTGTTACTTTGGTGAATGCATCTTGCAGATCTACGGCATCTATTGGTATCTTCTTCTCCCCGCTACCTTTCGTAAGAACAGATGGAACAATAAATTCGATACTTGTCATTCTATACTCATGCCGTCATGTAATCATAGCAGATACAGTTTGTACATCTGGCTTAACAATGTCAAGTTTAGGCAATGCACTTAGTATTGCTTCAGTAGATTTCAATCCGTTACCAGTAACATAACATACTACTTTTTCATTTCTTTCTATAAATCCATCATCAACCAGTTTTTTGAGTACTGCAATAGAGACACCACCTGCAGGTTCAGTAAAAATGCCTTCAGTTTTAGCTAGTGTCATAATTCCATCAATAATTTCATTATCAGTAGCTTCTTCAGCAATACCACCGTACTGTTTCAATCTTTTTAGTACATAAATACCGTCTCCAGGATCCCCAATAGCTAAACTCTTTGCTATGGTATCCGGTCTTTCTACAGGAACTATTTCTTGAGTATTTTTCTTAAAAGCGTCAACTATTGGAGCGCAACCATGTGGTTGTGCAGCTGTAACTTTTAGATTTGAAACGTCCCCAATAAGTCCTATTTCATGTAACTCCTCAAATCCTTTGCAAATTGCGTTTAACATTGCGCCACTACCAACGGGAATAATGAGATGGTCTGGAAGTTCCCAGTTAAGTTGTTCGGCTACTTCAAACGCCAATGTCTTCGAACCTTCCACATAATATGGTCTCATATTAATATTTACAATTGCTATGCCTTTTGAATCTCCTATTATTGAGGCAACCCTATTGGCATCGTCATAAGTCCCTTCAACTGCAACAAATTTAGCACCGTAAGATAATGCCTGTGCAATCTTGACTTTTCCAATATCAGATGGTGCAAAAATAAAACATGGTAAATGGGCTTTCGCGGCATGGGCGGCTGTTGCCGAAGCTAAATTACCAGTTGATGCACATCCCACTGCCTTAAGTTTGATCTCTCTAGATTTTGAAATGGCCACACCCGCAGGTCTGTCTTTGAATGAAAAAGTTGGGTTTACAGAATCGTTCTTTATGAAGAGATTCTTAAGGTTTCCGATATGGATTCCTAAATCCTCAGCATGTTGCAGAGGTGTAAAACCAGCATGAATATTCACTATAAAGTTCTTATTAGAAATTGGCAAGAGCTCGAAATAGCGCCAATATGTTTTATCCTGTCTTGAAGAAAAAGTGTCCCTCCTTAAATCCGCTGGAACATCATATATAACGTCGAGCGGACCGAAACACTCTTCACAAATGTATTTGAATATTGGAGTATATTCAGCGCCACATTCTCTACACTTTAGAAATCGGATAGAACCCATGTATACTCAACTATCAACAAATTATCTGGTAATAAATATCACTAATAGGAATTTTAGTATTACTTAATTTTTTTGCTCCAAAATTTTATAAATAATAAATATCAATTTGATCAAAAATAATACTTATTCAGAATTCAATATAATTATTACATAATTACAAGGAATAAGTTGTCAATTTTATAATGGAATCCTAGGTCATCATCCCGAAACCTTCGATGATATTATTTCAAAGGTTTTGAAGGAAAACGGGCTGGCAATAGAAAAGTTTTTCGTATTAATTAAGAATTTTCTAACTTATCTCTAAGGTGCATAGTATATTATAATCGTTATAACCTTTTTTGGCTATTATAATTTGACCAAAACTTCAAAATGATAATAATATTAGAAAAGGATAAGATTACAGAACCTGTGAAGCACAAGTTACTTAAAAAGGGATTATCATTAATCGGAATGTCAGATAAAGAAATAATATTTTATAAGTTAAAACGTCGCTTTCTTTGATATCTAATAATTAAAAAATTTTCTAAACTCAGTTAATTGCCTACTTAACTTCATTGTCATTATTTTTG
>DATADQ010000070.1:0-5589 GCA_036258455.1 Nitrososphaeraceae archaeon
ATATTACGAAAAAATAATATCAAGAGATTGGGAGTAGTTTATAAGGACAGATTAGCTGGAATTATTTCCGCTTCTGACGTTATTGCTGTTACTCCAGAATTGGTCGATGTAGTGTCTGAGAAGGCGGCTATGATAAGGGGAGAAATTGGTAGGCCGGCATCTGCTGTTTCGGGATATTGTGATGATTGTGGCGAATGGTCAGATGTATTAATGTACTCTGATGGTGCCTTTACATGCGAAGTATGTAGAGGTTCATGATCATATCAAGTTGTAAGGTATAGTAAAATAACATCAAAACTCTAGATTCAGGTACAAAATCTAATCGAGTAGCAATATGTACAAGCAAGCTGCCAACTTTATTTTTCTTTAAGATATTTTCCTATCAAAAGATTAAAATCACGTAATTCTGAAAAATTCAATGAATGAGTTTAACTTCTTTAGAAAGAACTATTGACAAAGTTCTTTCTCAGAAAGAATCTGCATTAATCTCTGAGATTAACTCTGCACTTCAAAATTCTTTGAAAAATTTAGAATCTTCAAAGACCAATCTTCAAGTTGAATATGACAATATTATCGAATCATCAAAAAAACAGGCTGAAAATCTGAAACGTCAAATTATAGGTTCAAGCACATTACATGCTAGGAACAAGGAACTAGTTATTATCGAATCAGCTATTGATGAAATTTTTAATAAGGCAAGGGAAAAACTTGCACAAAGCAATAACGAAAAAAATTATGAAAAATTGTTAACCAGGATGATAAAAGATAGCATTGCAAAGCTAGGTTCTGAAATAATCATACAATGTAACAAAACTGACTTGAAGCTGGTAAAAAAAATATCATCAGAAGAATCAGCAAATAAGAAAGTGAAGATAACCGTTTCAGATGAGGTAATAGATGTAATTGGTGGAATAAAAGCAACTTCAGTAGATGGAACAATGACTTTAGATAACACACTTGATTCGAGTATTGAAAGTCTCAAACCTTTAATAAGGAAAGATATAGTCCAACTGCTTAGAGGCGAAATTAAGTAGATGGTGGCAAAGGGAAAAATAGTATGGGTAAGCGGTCCAGCTGTCAGGGCCGATGGAATGTCGTCGGTAAAAATGTATGAGACAGTAGAGGTTGGAGAATCAAAATTAATTGGTGAAGTTATCAGATTAACCGGAGATGTAGCTTTTATTCAAGTTTATGAATCTACATCCGGTCTTAAACCAGGAGAAGAGGTTGTTGGTACAGGACAACCACTTTCGGTCCTTCTTGGTCCAGGAATTATTGGAAGGATTTATGACGGTATACAGAGACCGTTGGATGACATTGCAGAAAAATCTGGAGCATTCATCGGAAGAGGCATAACTACCAGCCCTGTTGATATGAAGAAAAAATTCAAATTTAATCCAACTGTGAAAAAAGATGATACTATTTTTGGAGGATCTATTCTCGGGACAGTTGAAGAAACTCCTCTTTTAACTCACAAAATTTTGGTTCCACCAAATTATGCTGAGGCAACAATTACTGAAATTGTCAAGGAGGGCGATTATGATTTAGAAGATGTCATTGCACAGGCGAAAAGCAAGAGCGCAGATAAAATTGAATTAAAGATGTATCACAAGTGGCCTGTTAGAAAACCTCGACCCTATGCTGAAAGATATGATCCGACAGTACCACTAGTTACCGGCCAAAGAATTATCGACACATATTTTCCAATCGCAAAAGGAGGAACTGGTGGTATCCCAGGTGGATTTGGTACTGGAAAGACTGTAACGTTGCATCAAATTGCTAAATGGGCAGACTCTCAGGTTGTTGTCTATATTGGATGTGGAGAACGAGGCAATGAAATGACAGAAGTACTTGTAGAATTTCCACATTTAATTGACCCTAGATCTCAAAGGCCGTTAATGGAAAGAACAGTACTTGTTGCTAATACTAGTAACATGCCGGTCGCCGCTAGAGAAGCATCAATTTATACAGGTGTTACTATTGCCGAGTATTATCGCGATATGGGGTATGATGTGGTTCTCGTAGCTGATTCTACAAGTAGATGGGCAGAAGCACTTCGGGAGATGTCAGGTCGATTGGAAGAAATGCCTGCAGAAGAGGGTTATCCGTCATACTTGGCATCAAGACTCGCTGAATTTTATGAAAGAGCAGGACGAATAAGAGCACTAGGTTCACCAGATCGTTCTGGCTCTGTGACAATAGTGGGCGCAGTATCTCCATCAGGCGCGGACTTTACCGAACCAGTAACGACTCATACAATTCGATTTATCAAGACTTTCTGGGCACTAGATACTAGATTAGCATATTCTAGACACTATCCATCAATTAATTGGATGCAGTCTTATTCTGGTTATCTTGAAGATATATCTAAATGGTGGAAGGAAAACGTAAGCCCTGATTGGTATGACTTGAGAGCTGAATCGTACCATATACTGCAACGTGAAGATACACTAAAAGAAATTGTTAGATTATTGGGACCTGAAGCACTTCCAGATGAAGAGAAGCTTGTCATGGAAGTAGCTAGAATGTTAAAGATTGGTATTTTGCAGCAGAACTCTTTTGATAAGGTTGATACTTATTGTAGTCCAGTTAAACAATTAAAATTGGTGAGACTTATGGTAAAGTTCTATAAAGAAGCACAGAAGGCACTTAAAGAAGGAAAAACATTAGCAGATATAAGAGCTTTGCCAATAATAACCACTCTATTAAAAGCAAAATTTGAAGTTACGGATGAACAAATTTCAAAGTTAGATGAAATAGATAAACAACTATCAGATTCATTCAAAGGGAACATTGAGGAGGTAAAGGTATCTGTCTAAAACAACTGGAATTGAGTATACCAAAATAGCAGAAATAAAAGGGCCACTCATGATAATAGATGGTGTAACAACAGCTTCATTTGATGAACTTGTAGAAATAGAAACAAATGATGGTGAACGACGATTAGGAAAAGTTCTAGAAGTAGGGTACGGCAAGGCTGTAGTTCAGGTTTTTGAAGGAACGACAGGGTTAGCAATTACCGGAACAAGAGTCAAGTTTCTTGGAAAAACTATGGCCATGCCAGTATCCCAAGAATTACTTGGACGCGTATTTGATGGCCTTGGAAGACCAAATGATGGCTTACCTGATCCTGTTGCTGATAAATTTCTTGATGTTAACGGAGAACCTATGAATCCTCAAAGTAGAGAATATCCAACTTCATTTATTCAAACAGGAGTTTCTGTCATTGACGGGATGTTGACTTTGGTAAGAGGTCAAAAGCTACCAATTTTTTCTGGTTCCGGGATGCCACACAATATACTAGCGGCACAAATTGCACGTCAAGCGACTGTTGTAGGAACAAACGAAGACTTTGCTGTAGTGTTTGCTGCAATTGGTGTCCAGTACTCTGAAGCTCAGTATTTCAAGAGGAGTTTGGAAGAATCTGGCGCATTAAGAAGGAGTGTATTGTTTGTTAATCTTGCAGATGACCCTGCAATTGAAAGAATTATTACTCCTCGAGTGGCATTAACAGTCGCTGAATATCTTGCATTTGATCTTGGAATGCATGTTTTGGCGATACTAACTGATATGACCAATTATGCCGAAGCACTCAGAGAGATAAGTGCAGCAAGAGAAGAAGTTCCAGGTAGAAAGGGTTATCCTGGATATCTGTATACTGATCTGGCAAATAATTATGAGAGAGCGGGTAGAATTAAGGGAAAGAATGGCAGTGTTACTCAAATGCCAATTCTATCAATGCCAGCAGATGATATTACACATCCTATACCCGATTTGACTGGTTATATCACAGAAGGACAGGTTGTCCTTGGAAGAGATCTATTCCGAAAGGGAATATATCCACCCGTAAACGTAATGATGTCTCTTTCTAGATTAATGAAGGATGGAGTTGGAGAAGGAAAAACAAGGTCCGATCATATGGAAGTTGGTAACCAATTATACGACGCTTATTCTAGAGCTCAAGAGGTTAGGGCACTAGCAGAAATTGTAGGAAAGGCGGGTTTGACTGGAGTTGATTTGAAGTATCTTGACGCTGGTGATAGTTTCGAAACCCATTTCTTAAAACAAAGTCCTGATGAAAATAGAAACTTGGATGAAACACTAAGTAGAGCATGGGATATACTAGCAACATTACCAGAAGGAGAACTAACTAAAATTAAGGACAGACATATTCAACAATATTATAAAGGAAACAAGTAAGTAGATATTCATCGAAATGTCTTTTGGCAAAAATGTTACTGCAACAAAAATTGAACTGATAAAGATAAGAAGATCTTTGCAAGTTAGTACCATGGTTCACAAAATACTTGATGATAAAAGAGAAGTCTTACTTAAAAAAATTGATGAAATGATAGAAGAAGCTAACAAGACAAGAGGAGATATATGGTCTCCACTCTCTGATATTTATTCAGCAGTTTATGATTCCTACATGTCATTAGGTACATCCACGCTTGAATCAATATCAGATTCGACTCCAGGAATAATGGAAGTAAATGTGGATGTGAGAAGAATTGTGGATGTGAAGATTCCTACTTTAAAGATAAAAACCAAAGAAGCCGGTCAAGAGCTATCATATGGTTTTTCCGAAACTAATGTCTATGTTGACAAGGCGTCGAAACTCATAAAGAATATGCTTCCTCAGATTTGCAAGGCTGCAGAGTATGAAAATGCTATTTTTAGCCTAGCTAAGGAACTTGAAAAAACACAAAAATTAATTAATGCACTTGAATTTGTTATTATTCCCCAGTATCAAAATGCAATATCCTTCATTAAAGGAACATTGGAGGAACGTGAAAGAGAAGAATTTGTCAGACTTAAGAAGGTAAAAGTCGTTTTGGACAAGAAAAAGAATATAGAATAGAAAAAAGAAAGAATATCTATGGCGGCCAAAAAAATGGATAACGATGTCATATCAGGATATTTTAAACAATCAAAACAAAATTTACAATCAGAGCATGATTCGATGGTTGAAAATGTAAAAAATGATATCTCCTCTTACAAGAAAAAAGCTCTTTCAAATGTCTAACCACACTTGGCAATTTCTTAATCTATTATTTCCCAAAAATCTCAATTCTCGTCAACTGTATTATTAGAACTAACTGGTTGAGGAATGAGGATAAGAATTTTATTAATATAGGATTTGCTGAGATATGGAACAATTTGAGAAATTATGACAAATGACTGAAATCATTCCATATATTAGATATGAAATCAGGCATCTTTTCATCCTTCCTTAGTTATAATTAAATATGGCCTTTAATTTCGAACCCATGTATGATGAGTGATAACAGAGAAAAAGTTAGTGTTACTCTTCTGACCATTGCTATAACTTCTAGCATTCTAATCTTCTATAACAATTGGGTATATGCACAGGCTAATGAAACAGGTACCTCGGATGCCAGTTCATCCAAGTTTATAGGTGCCGGAATGGCCTTTGGCCTTGCGGCCGCCGGATCAGGTATAGGATTAGGTTTTGTGGGTGCCGCCGGTTTGGCAGCGATAAGCGATAATCCAAAAATGCAATCCAGAGTCTTCATATTTGTCGGTATGGTAGAATCCATTGCAATCTATGGTATCGTCATGATGTTC
>DATADQ010000071.1:0-4438 GCA_036258455.1 Nitrososphaeraceae archaeon
TGCTATTGAACCCGATCGATTAACTGCATTAAGTCAAGAAGAAACAATCGATGATGATATTGATCCAATTTCTAGTATAGTTGAAGAAATTGTAAAAAATGAAACTATTATTGGTGATGAGGAATTTGTTCCTTCACCAGAATCATCCATAATAAAATTTAAAGATGAAAACCTAGAGCAATTATTGGATGCTCAGAAAGTAGCACCGGACCCTGATAACCAAACAATTAGTACTTCAGAAGAAGAGGAACTTCCGTTAAATGTCACTGAAGATGATTTTGAAATAGAACAAGCAGATGAAATTTCAGAATCTGAATCTCCTGATGTTGATGTTCAATCATTTATTAATGAAACCGCAAATGGAGAAGCCACAGCTCCTACTGACAATGAAACTGCAATAACAACAGAAGATACAGAAGATACTGTTGAAGAAGAAGCCACAGCTCCTACTGACAATGAAACTGCAATAACAACAGAAGATACTGTTGAAGGAAAACCATCTGAACTTCTAGAGATGGATCCAGAAACTGAAGATGAAATTCAAGATATAGAAGAACTACAAACAGAACAAGAGGAGGAAGCTCAAACTCCACAAGGAGAAGAATCACCTAATACAGTACCTACTGCTCAAGATACTTCTGTTAGTACAACACAGAATCAGCAGTTGAATATCAAATTAAATGCAAATGATGCAGATGAAGATAATTTGTTAGTTACAATCGTAGATGAACCTTCTAACGGTCAATTAGGGAATGTGAACCCATCTACTAACACAGTAACCTATACTCCTGATGAAGATTACTCCGGCGAGGACAATTTTACATTTATTGTAAACGATGGTACTGTAGATTCTAATGAGGCTACTGTTTCTATTACAGTAGAAGAAGAACAACAAACAGAACAAGCCCAACAAGAACAAGAGGAGGAAGCTCAAAATCCACAAGGAGAAGAAGAAGCAGAGGAAGACTCTCAAGAAGAGGAAGATTAATTTAATATTTATTATTTCTTGAATATAAAACAATATCCAATAGCATTACCCTATATGACCCTATATGACCCTATATAGCGTATATCAATCATTTCATTAGCTAAATATCTTATTTTAAATATTATTAGCAAACAAAGATGTGTATTCTAAATATGTAGACTGAGATGTAATGGAAGTTTTGTATTATAGCTCCTTTTATGATTGTAAAGTGAGTTTTTATTGAATTGGTTCTATACTGTATGCAATACAAGGTGATCAAATTAAATGAATATGTCCAAATTTTATCAACTATTTAGAGGTTGAAAACGTAAAGGCAAATGTGATAATCCAAGTAAAAAAGAACTTTTGAGAGGACTAACTTTTTTATATAGATCTTGTCTATCACTATTATCAAAATTGAATTCAAGACTCTTAAATCTTTTAAGAATTATTCTTAATGCTATTTGTCCTTCAAGTCTAGCTAAAGCGGCTCCTAAACAAAAATGGATTCCCGTTCCAAAACCCAAATGACGTAAGTTTTTACGAGTAATATCAAATCGTTCAGGATCTGTAAATATTGATTCATCGTGATTGGCAGAACCCAAAAATAATGTAATTCCTTGACCTTTGTATATTTTTTGTTTCTGTACACCTTTTTCTTCTCTTCCTTCAAATAAAGTTACATCAGCATTTGCAATACGAAATAAGAATTGTACTGGTGATCGATAACGTAAAGTCTCTTCTATGGCAGCTTTAATTAGAGAATCTTGATTTTCTTGTAATCGTTTAAATTCTTGAGGATTTTCAAGTAATGAGAAAACTAAGTTTCCTATTAGATTAACGGTAGTAACATGTCCTGCATTTAAAAGTAGACTACAAAAACTAAATATTTCTTTTTCGGTTAAAGAATGTCCTTCTACTTTAGCGCTAATGATATGACTAATAAGATCATTGGTTGGTATTTTCTTTTTTTTCTCTATTAATTTACT
This sequence comes from Nitrososphaeraceae archaeon, assembly GCA_036258455.1. Classification (GTDB taxonomy): domain Archaea; phylum Thermoproteota; class Nitrososphaeria; order Nitrososphaerales; family Nitrososphaeraceae; genus TA-21. The sequence goes on from DATADQ010000071.1 coordinate 1,957, forward strand.
AAAATAAATGTCCATATCAGATACAGTTTTGTCTGCCTTTCTAATAGAATCAATATCAATATTACTAGTAATTTCAAGGCTAACTATATTATCTGCCCATTGACGAAAAGTATCCCGATCTTCTGATGGTACTCCCAATAGTTCTGCAATTACAGTTGCAGGTAATGGATAAGCAAAATCTGTGACTAAGTCCATCGTAGTATTACCTTTTTCAATAATGTTATCGATTAGATCATTTGCAATATTTTCAATATGTGGTTCTAATTTTGATATCTCTATGGGAACAAATAATGTATCAACAATACTACGAAGTTTTCTATGATATGGAGGATCTGTATTTAAAAGACTTGGACGATTAAGATTTTCTTGAAATTCTTGTGGTACTTGAAATGGTCCGAATTTAGATGAAAATTTTATCGGGTCTTTTAATATTTTTTCAATATCATTATAACGATATAATCCCCATTGTCCATTTCCTTCATCAAAGGCTACAGGATTATTTTTTCTCATTAGTGAATAAAATTCAAAAGGTGAAAATCTTTGTTCTATTGGAGGATATATATTCATGTATTATAGGTAGAAAACAAGAAATTTATGCTTAACCTAGACATACAACTATGGGAAATACTTGTAATTGTTATCAAAGTTATTTATTTTTAGTAAAGACTTAAAATTATTATAAATCTGTTTAATACAAGCTATTTAAGATACGTTAGTAAGTCTCATTTACCTTTTGAATTGGGATGAATTTAACATTACATGCAGATTTGTTCCTTTCAATTCCTTTCAATCCCTTATCTTTTTATTCAAGATTATCCTAAACAAATATTGGTTCAGGTTAATCGGAGTTATACATTTTGGGCCAGTGGATATCAAGCGCTGACCAAGACATACCTGAATCATTAGAGATAAATATTCCACGATTGTTGAGAGCATAAAATTCTCCACTGTTAATTGTATTTGAGGCAAGAATTGTAATTATTGTTCCTTTGGATTCGGGAGGGAAGACCCTTTGAAACAACCTTCCACTTTTGGTCATCTGCTGACCTTCTATATACAAATGACTCTGCATTTTCAATAGAATGTGCTTGTTTAGCAGATAACGAAGCTGATACAATCACATTTTGGGGATCAGATTAATCTATAGCAAGTCCATGAAGATAATGATGTCTAAGTCCTTCTGTCTGACTGATCCAAGATTCTCCATAATCAAAGCTTTCAAAATAACCATCACCTGCAGAAGAGTACAGCCGCTTAGGTGCTTTCCTATGAGTTGCCAAAGTGTGAGTATCATAAGGACCTTGCTTCACTCGGTCTATCCAGGTTCTGCCACCATCACGGCTCTGAACAAGGGCTCCTGCTTCTATGGCAACAAAAATATAGTTTAAATTATTTACATCTGGCTCAATCCAACGAACATGATGAGTCCAAGGTCTAGGAGGAAAGCTCCATGATTTAGAAGACCCTAACGTGTTCAGATCACTCATTTTTTCCCATGATTCACCTCCATTAATTGAAGAATATAATGCACTAGGTTCGGTTCCAACGTATACCTTACTGAATCTCTCATCTCTCTCTTTCAAAGGGCTAACTGAAACCGACATTATATTCGAAATGGAGATTCCATTCTTTCCAATACTATCCCAAGTTTGTCCACTATTATCAGTTTTCCATAAACCGTCTCCAAAAGTCCCACAATACGCTCTGCTTGGATTTAAACGATCTAATGCTATACCTTGTGGATGACTTCCTTTCAAATTTTCATAAGTTTTCCATCCACTCTTTGAAGATTCAAGCACAAGAACTGAATTTTGCATTCCAGCGATTATTGTCGTCATTGAAAAGAAACTCTATCTCTCTTTAGTATGTTATCTTTTTATCATTTTCTATATTTTTCAACTACTTTTTTTATCCTTTCTAGCTCTCTAACAGATGGCTTTATTAAATCTGTATTTATAGTCCACTACTTTCCTCCATAATAGGCAAGCGGTATTTTGTCAGGATCATTGGAAGCTTCAATGACTATAAATTTATAGAAGGTTTGATTGTTCTCCAAATTATGTTTTAGATCCAATAAAATATTAAATAGATAAGTCTACTTGGCGGTAGTGGTTGAATATTTTCTAAAAGATTTCGAAGTAATTTTATCAATCTTTGCTGGGTCAGGATTTTCAAATACCATTTCGCAACAATATTTCATTGAGAATAAACCCATTTGTTCTAATATTGATTGTAATGCCTTTCCCTTTTCTGTAAGATGGTACTCTATCCTAACAGGAGTTTCATTAAATACTTGTCGCTTTATCAATCTGTCTTTCTCCAATTCTTTAAGACGTATAGACAGAGTTTTTGGATTTATCTCCTCTATCGAATTAAGAAATTCATTAAATCTTTTTTGTTTTAGGAAAATCATATTGCGTAATAATAAGAGGGTAAATTTCTTTCCTATTATATTAAGGGTATTAAAAACTGGACAACATTT
>DATADQ010000072.1:0-3153 GCA_036258455.1 Nitrososphaeraceae archaeon
CCTCTTACGCCTGCAACTCCTCTTGAGAGCATAGATAAGGGTGTTCTTCTCTGCCCATATGCTCTGCTGCCCTCGGTAATTCCCGTTATTTCCTTATCTATGACCCTTCTCGTAGCTTCAGGCGTTACGTCCCTTTTGCCAAGTCCTGTTCCTCCAGTAGTGAATATCAAGTTCAAATGGAGATCATCTGAATATTTCGTTAAGAGTTTCTCAATAAGAGAACTATCATCAGGCACTACTTTGTACTTGGCTACGTCAATACCTCTATCTTTTAAGGCTTTAACGATGAATTTTCCAGATTTATCTGCCCGCATTCCAGCTGCAACTGAATCGCTGACGACTATCACACCTGTTCTGATCTTATTCCCCTCCTTAACTGCAAAATCGCCTATTCCTCCTGACTTTTGAACAAGCTTGACTGATGAGATGAATAGTGAATTGTCTATCGGTTTTAGCATATCATATACGGTCAATGCACCAATACAAGCTCCACTGAGAGCTTCCATTTCTACCCCTGTTTTCCATATACTTTTAACTTCTACTTCAACTTCAATTGCTTGGGATTTTACTGATACTTGAACCTCAATGTGATCTAGAGGTATTGGATGACAATATGGTATAAGGTCAGAGGTTTTCTTAGCCCCTGAAGTTGCCGCTATCTTCGCTGCCTCCACGATATCCCCCTTGGGTGACTTTCCTTGTCCGATCAATACTGCCGTATTAGCGTCGATGTTTAATACTGCCCTTGCTCGTGCGGTTCTATAGGAATCTGGTTTTGCACCGACATCAAACATGCCCCTCCTCTTTTTATCATTCATCTTTACTCTATTCCAGTAAGATCCCATCAGTCCATTTCTGACTTTCTTCAGATATTTCCTTTTTCCAAATGGGCACCCGGGTTTTCACATTATTTATGATATATTTGCATGCCTCAAAAGCTTCGTGCCTATGTTCCGAAGAGACCCCAATTATAATACTGGTCTCACCGACTTTTAAATTGCCGATCCTATGAAATGCAACTAATTTTTTTATTGCCCATTTTGCTTGTGCCTCATTTTCAATTTCTCTCATTTTTTCTTCAGCCATCTCACTGTAAGCCTCGTAATAGATTTCTGAAACGTTACCAAACCTCCCTCGATTACGGACATTCCCCATGAAGATGGATAACGCCCCTGCAGAATTGTCCTCCAGCTCACGCATTACCTCTTGCAAAGTTAGATGATTGGCGGTAATTCGGATCAACAACTCATCCCCCGCTAACTGGCGGCAAAAGAGCAATTTCATCACTGGAATTAATAACGGTATCTCCTATAGTAACCTTACAATTTACAGATGTTACAAATTTGTTACTAAACGATTTCAGCTGTGGATACTTCTTTAATATTTTATTATTTAAGTAGCTTACTGTGACGCCACTAGGTACAATTATCGTTATTTCCCTTTCACCCACCAATTCTCTCAAATTTGCAAATAATCTGACTTTTATTTTGTCGTTATCTAGGATTTCCGATCTCAATTCGAGCTTATCCACCAATTGTATGCATGAGGTTTAGTTTTGGCTTAAGACCATTAATTCTTATCAAGCTCACTATCCCTTCCTGTTTCATAGTCATACAGTGAATCAAGCATTGACTAAGCTCCTCGTCTGAGGCTCCTCTACGCAGGTAACTCTTGATATCGCAGCCTGGGCTTTCAAACAGGCATGTAAGAAATCTTCCATCAGATGTCAATCTTATCCTATCGCACTTATTGCAGAAGGGCTCTGTTACGGATGGAATAAATCCTACCGTGCCGATTCTATCTGAAAAAGAATATAGTTTAGCAGGTGCTGATATCTCTTGTTCTGAGACAGGAAACACCTTCCCAATATTGGACTCTAATTTTTCCATCATTTCTTTTTTACTAAAAACAAGATCGCTTCTCCATATTCCTGTCCCATCTAATGGCATAAATTCTATAAATCGTACAGTGATGCCTGTACGTCTTGCAAAATTCGCAAACTCAACAACTTCATCGTCATTCCAACCCCTAACGACAACTGTGTTTATCTTTACATCAAATCCAGCATCTTTTGCTTTTTGGATAGAACTTATAACTTTGCCTAATCCGTTGATGCCAGTCATCATTTTAAATCTATCCTCTTTAAATGAATCTAGACTGATATTCACGCTGTTAAGGCCACTAGATTTTAATTTTTCAACTTTATCTGAAAGTAGTAACCCATTAGTTGTTAGTCCGATGCTCTTAATGTGGGGTATCTTTGCAATTGATATAATTAGGTTTTCTATTGAAGGCCTGACAAGTGGTTCACCTCCTGTTATTCTTATTTTTTCAACCCCTAAATTAGCAAGAATAGATGAAAGCCTGATTACCTCCACAAAAGAGAGAACTTCTGTACTATCAAACCACTTTGTATTGTTTTTTGGCATGCAGTACCCGCAGCTCATGTTGCATCTGTCCGTGACAGAGATCCTTAGCTTTTTTGCAATTCTGCCATAATTATCTATTAATTTGCTTTTCATGGATCCTGTCATCTGCTTGTATACCCTCTTATCATCGCGATTATTTTTTTCTTGCCTGCTTTAACTGTTCGATGAAATGAAACTTCCATCCATTTGGTAAATCTTTTACCTTGATGGCACGTTCTATTGTTTGAACATCGTCCCTATTAACAGTGTACAACCTAACAATATCCTTTATGGTAACATTATTTTCATCTTTTTTGATAAGTTTAATTTTGTCACCTTGTTCTAATTCTCCTTCCTTCATTACCTTGAAATAGACACCTGTAAGACCACTCGCTAAAAATCTTTTAATTATATCCATTCTTCCAAATTTTACTCCAAGTTTATAACAAGGCATCCTTGGTTGGGTTGCCACAATTTTTGCTGTTCCAACCTTGAAATGATCTCCAATGTTAACCATTTCTTCAAACATTCCTTCTGTAGTAAAATTTTCACCAAACATACCCCAAGGCAATGACATTCCATGGAGTTCCTTTTTCCAGTAGCTATAATGTTCTCCTGCATAGGCATAGACCGCCTTGTCGATGCCACCATGTACTGTCAAGTCAGCCTGCTTATCCCCGTCGAGATTGAGTTTCCGTAGTCTTATACGACCACGAACGGGTTCCTTAAAGATTCCTGTAGTTAC
>DATADQ010000073.1:0-9761 GCA_036258455.1 Nitrososphaeraceae archaeon
TTGAAATATTTGGCGTCCTTGAATAGGAATTAAATTCTTTATATCTCACTACTACATCTTCTTAATATAAATGGGCAAAATAAACGAAAAGAGAACCCATGCTTACAGTGCAAAGAGAGCAGAAAGCAAAAAATACGCTAAAATCAGAAGGCGGAAGCGAACAAAACCGAGGGCTTGACAAATTTAAAAACTTAAATCACAAAAATAGACTATTGAATTAATGCGTATATTGGATGGGAGCGCTGGTTTTAGTGAACCATTAACCGAACAGGAAGCAAAAAAATTTTTGAGTGAGAGTAAATTAAACGTGCATATTGCAACACTGGATGAAAATGGACATCCCAATATACACCCAACATGGTATTATTTTGATTCAAGTAAGGAAAAAATCTATATTGAAACCTCAAAGGATTCAAAAAAGGCCCTTAACCTGAGGAAAAACAATACGGTCTACTTCTGTGTGGACGCTCCAAATATGCCTTATAAAGGAGTACGTGGAAAAGGAACGGTCAGAATTCATGAAGACATAGAATATAACATTCCAATTACGGAAAAAATCATGTTGAGGTATCTAGGTAGCGCAGAACATCCAATCGCAAGGACTCTCATAGGTTATGTTAGAAAAGGGGATGCCGTTATTCTCGAGATTATTCCAACTTATTTTTCAACTTGGGATGACAGTAAGATTTCTCAAGGGTAAATTTCTCACGAGCTTGAATCATTACTGATATCAGATATTTATTTATCTACTTTCTATGTAAAGCCGATATCAAGCGAAAGTTTCTCCGACGTAATTTATTTTCTATAGGTTTACACTGTTGAAATATGATTTTTCTATATCCACCATAATGATTATGTCATGTTTGCTGGTCTTGATCCGTCGGGGACCGTATTGTTAACAATTCGGATGTAGTAACTAATTTTAATAAATAGAGTATGTCATTTAAAATATGAAAGAATTTCTTGTTGGAATGCCACTTTTGCTAATTTTGGTGATTTACTTCATTATAATGTTGACATCACCTGTTATGGCACAATCCTGGTCTAAGGGAGCATCTATGCCTACCGCAAGATCAGAAATCGCTGCTGCTAATATAGGAGATGATATTTATGTTGTCGGCGGATTTGATGGATCAGGGGACGCCTCAGATGTTGTTGAACTTTATAACGTCAAGAACAATTCTTGGAAATCGATAGCCTCTCTACCACAGGCCCTCCATCACCCTGCTGTAGCAAGTTATGATGGAAAAATATACGTTGTAGGTGGATTTATTTCTAGAGAATGGACCCCAACCAATCGATTATTCATATATGATCCAATAAAGAATCAGTGGACAGAAGGTAATTCGATGCCAACTCCAAGAGGCGCTTTAAACGCTTTATTTGTTAACGGAACTTTGTATGCAGTAGGTGGACAAGACGATGCTAGAATTTTGAATATAAATGAAGCTTACGATCCGCTCAGAGATAGTTGGGTGCCTAAAGCACCAATGTTTACAGGTAGGCACCATGCTGCATCTACAACGGTTGATAACAAAATATACGTAACTGGTGGAAGAATAGCTGGGTCTTCTCCTTTGGTAAATGTTAATGTTAATGAAATGTATGATATCGAAACCGACAAATGGAAACAGATTGAATCCATGCCGTCAAAAAGAAGCGGAATAACGGCTGCCACAATAAATAATAGCTTCTTCGTATTTGGAGGAGAGGATATTACTAGGACATTTGGCAACAATGAAAAATATGAAACGGAAAATGGTAAATGGACATCACTAGAATCAATGCCTACTTCCCGCCACGGTCTAGCAGCCGTTTCTGTAGGTAACAGAATCTTTGTAATTGGTGGTGGACCTGAACCTGGACTAAGCGTAAGCGATGTTAATGAGATATACGACGACTCTATACTAAATTCCAATTCCACAAGCAAATCTAGTATTAACACTACAATGCCAGAACACTTGCCTCCTCAACTATCAACGGCAGTAAATCAGGTAAAATTTGACAGGCTTAGCTTTAATGTTTTCTATTTGAAGGACTGAAAGATCTACTGAATACTTAAATTCAAAATTTCCAGTAGCAAATACTAGTTGTACGACTTTGTGACCAATTTTCCTTTATGAATTGTGTAGTGCGTTTAGCAATTCCCATGATAGTCAACATTGGATTAACACCTGTTGCTGTGGGAAAGACACACAATTTTTAACACTATGATCTATGTAAATAGTAAGGGAATTGTGGTACCTTATAATGTGTTCAGAAATCAGTTTAATGATTCCTTAACTTTATTGCGAAAAAGGTGATCTAAATGAAAGACTGGAAACAGACTTTCCGAAGATATCAAGCTCTGGTACAGCCGCCCAAGCGGTGTACAGTAATGGTTCGGTATTGCTATCTCGATCTCCTGTAAAGTAACCAAGACCATTGCCATCACACGTTGTGGCAGGTGAGGAACCGAGACTCCTAAGAGCATCCCTGATATTTGAGGGCGTTGCTCCAGGATGCTCAGATTTAAATAATGCAGCGGCACCGGTAACGTGAGCAGTTGAGGCGCTTGTACCACTGAATGAAGTATAAGAATCTCCTATTGTTGTTGTTTTGATCAGTACTCCTGGCGCAGCCAAATCAACTACTGGACCATAATTACTAAAGCTTGCCAAGGTATCGTCTTTCCCAGCTGTTGTAGATATAGAGGAAATACCACCACACTTTCCGTCAGTGTCAACAATTGCTGATACGGCTATTACTTCTGGGAAGCTTGCAGGAAATACAGATGAGGCATCCTTTCCTTCATTCCCAGCAGCCGCTGTATAAGTTACTCCAGCTGCCACAGATTTAATGATTGCACTATGAAGAGCCGAATTTTGGCCGACCGCTCCAAAGCTCAAATTTACAACATCTATCTCGTTCGCATGTTGAGTAACATAATCGATGCCTTTTATTAGATCAGAACTGGAACCAATGCCGTTACTATCAAGAACCTTAATAGCCCATAATCTAGCGCCTGGGGCGAGACCCACTACACCCCGAGAGTTATCTTTTGCCGCTGCAACCCCAGCCACAGCTGTACCATGACCATCATCATCGTTACCGCTACTTGTTCCTGAAACAAATGTTACTTGTCTGTATACATTGAGATCTGGATGATTTAGCTCGATTCCAGTATCGATGATGCCTATGTCAACATTTACAGCGCCACTTCCATCTCCGGATTTAGTTGAGCTCAGATCACCGTCTACTCTATTAACCCCAGTTGGTAAACTCTGAACGAACGCTTTTACCTTAACATCAGGCTGTACATAATCTACTTCAGGATTTTCCACGATTGCCTCAAGCACCGTGTCATTGGGGACCTTAATAGTAAATCCGGGTATAGCATGATCATAAATATGTTGTACTGCCGCTCCTTCACTTTTCGCTTCACCAGCTAACGACCTTACGGATGATAAAAAATTATCCTTCATTACTACGATATAATCATTCGGTATTTTTTCCCCCGTAACCTCTCTTAATTTTTTTGCCATATCCTGTCCATTGGTCCTATGATTATCATTTTTGTCTTGTAGTGACGTTATATCGAAGGGCTGTGCCTCCACCACAAACAAAGAAGTTTGTAACATTGGAGTTAATATACAGTAAGAAATTAAGAGCACCATCAAGGTACAGGATATATTCCCTACATTTCTCCAGAAGCGCATGGTCTTTACGCAGCATTATGAACCATAATTTATTTAACTTTGGAAACATGATATACTACGTTTCTTCTAAATGAATCTGAGTCAGAGCTATTGACAGTGTAAAGGAATTCCTTGATACCTAACGGTTGACTATCCCTTAACAGCGATTACTCGGACGAATTTTGGGATATTCTCTAGAAAACAAAACATCCAACTTCTTCTACATAGGCTAGAAGATCACAAGCAAACCTTGAAGTTCGCAACCTCATAATCTCGTTACTTAGTATAGAAACCCAGATGGGCTAATCCGTGGCGGAGGCGCACCATAGACGATGACAATGTCTCGTATCGTAAATAGGAATAGAAAAAAAAAGTTTCAGACAAGATATCAACTCCAAGAGATAAGAAAAGTAATTTTGATTATAGTGATAATGGCAGCCGCATATTTCGTAATAACATTCGTTGCCAGTCTTATAGAATGTTCCTCAAATCTTGCAAAAAGTGCGGGTTGAAACGAAAATGGTTAGAACTTGCAGATAAAATGGAACTTAATGTTCATGGAAGAATAATCACTTTGAGTCACATCCATATTAGTACTTGTAAAGTTCTAAGGCGGATAACCTTCACTGTTTATTTTTACCATTTTTCATAACTTTTAAGTAATTCTCTTATTTCTCTTCTATAGTCTGACCTTCAATTTCGTAAAAGTCAAAGAATAACTCTAGTCTTTTTACATACTTTTCTTTTGTTTTTTGTGATTTTGTACCATACTCAAATCTGGAGAAGGAATCACTATCTGGATATTATAGCATCCTTATATTGTTGTGGGGGAACCATATAATACATGTTAAATATAATACATGTTATAGTACGGGCCCGTCGGTACCCACGATGCTATCTGTTCAAAAAAAGTGTTCCAGTTGTTAGAGAGGATCAAAGCGCAGTTTTTCAATATAGGAAGTTTGTGTTTATGGTTATCTTGTTAACTGTTCTCTCAATGAAATCATATCCACTAGGTTCCAACGCTCTATGATTTTTGCATTACGAAAGGAAAATTCTGTCATGCCGTTGACTTTGAACTTTTTCCCAGTTGACTGAAGATCCTCAAAATCACCATTGTGTGTGCCGGTCAGGTAATATCTGCATACAACCTTGTTTCCTTCAATAATGATATCTTCAAAGATAATTCTTATGTCAGGAAACGCCTTCCACAGGAGATAAATGAACTGTTTGAAACCTTCCTTATTCGTTGGAAGATTTGCAGGAAAACCATGAATAGTCAACGAATCATCATAAAAATCAAAATATGATGATTCTCTAACCTTGGGATCATTAAATGTATCTGCCAAATTTCGCACAACTTGTCGTAATTGTTCCAATGATGACATAATTGAGAACTGTATGGTCTATTTTAATAACCTTTTCACCCATTAAGGATTCGTTGTCGGTACCCACCAAGCTATAGATTCTAAAAGCGGGTTCGTATTATGGTATTAAGAAATTAAGCTTTAAGTTTTTATATGTTAATCGAAATAGATTTAGACGAAGCAATAATTTGTGTTTTGACTATAAATAATCCGTGATCTTGTTATCCTTGCTTTCCGATATACATGCTTCAATTTGTTTTCTATATGTCATAGCTGCCTTGATGCTAGAAAACTGACGTAGAAATTCAATCTCCTCTTTTAAGAATCCCGGATTTGAATCATAAAGTTCGTTGAATACTAGTTTCTGATTTATTCTCTCTAATGTCTGAAGTCTCCCGTATATTCTGTCAATACCTTGTACAATACCATTTTCTATCAATGTTTTGGCAAACTTTCTTTTAGATAAATTGAACATTCCTGTATGTATACTTCTGTCAAATACCGACAGAACTCTAAAGTGATCTCTTATACCAGTATACCCTATTATGGTTGCAGGAAGTAAACGCACGAATTTTAATGAATCTTTATTAATATGCTTTTTGTCCAAAACAACCATAGACCTTCCAAAAGTGAGTATTCCATTCATTATCTGATTCGGTAAGCGTCCATCTAAAACATCACAATTAGATTTAATCTCTATGGGATAAAATGAAATACATTCTATTCTCCGTTTTTCAGCTCTCGCAACCTCAGCTAGCTGACCTGTCCTCATCAGTATATCATAATAAGCTTCTGTCTGTTCTGAATCCCGATAAGTTTTACAACTTTTGGTTCTCTGAAATATGGCAATTACCAAGTCAAATTGACCAAAGTAGCCTTCACTCTTGACTCTGAATTCACTGTCAGATTTTAGAAAGGATAATTTTCTATTTTTACTATCATTAATATGTCCTGATTCGATTGAACTAACAAATAAGTCTTTTAATTCCAATTCATTCATAAATTATTATAATATGTTATAGGGTCGATAAATACAGGATTAGACAATATTATTTAGTAAGCTAATCACCACTTATTGAGTTATTTCAATCGTCGAAAATCGTATTGTTAAAAATTCGAATCCGGAAGGATTATGGATAAATTTGATTCACTGTCGTCGGCATTAGTTCCCTTCATGTAGTAGGTCTACTGACTTGTATCTATCTCATGCTTAATACTTTGAGATAACGGGTCGCCGCGATTTATCTCAATTACTATGTTTATGGCTGAAAAGAAACATACCAACTTCAATTTACTTATATTGGCTCGCAGTATATGATAATGTATGATACTTTCGTATGAGCACGTAATTCGATGTAGTGAATGTGGAAGAATGTTAGTAGTTAAAGATACGGTAAATAACGGGGTCGCATTTCTCAGCCACCTAAAGTTAGATCATGGAATCACTTACTATCCTCAACGTATGACAATGACTAAGATCAAAGGTAAAATTAATACTCGACAAGAATTACAATAATCCAATACTTATCTTCAATATACGAGGGTCTGTTAAGATTCGTAGATTCACCGTCAACTCTAATGAGGGTAACTAAATGTTCTCAAAATTAATACTTTGAATATATCAAATAGAGATGATTTTTAATGACTAGAATACGCTACATTATATAAGGGATCATAGTATAGTACCCTGAATTACTTGAAACAGAATAGTTTCCCAATGAGGGATTGGCATGTTAAACATATGGAACAGACACTCGTTAGATTTGTAAAAGGATTATCTGAAAATGCAACGCGGTGGGAAGTAAGACTGAATAACAAGTATGGGAAAATAGGCAGAGTACGTAAAAGGATCGAATATGACATAAAGCACGGTGTTACGAACATGGAGGTCTTTACATTTTTACAATTAGTAAGAACCGAGATGTCTTACCATGATGTCCGGTCTTGTGAAGGTTCTATGAAAAGATTGGATGAAATACAATCATATTATAACGAATCACCACAGTTAATCAATAATTGGAATAACAGCGTTACCAGATATTAGTTAAATAATGAAATACAAGGCTATATCATTATGATTTTCATATATGGTTAATTAAAGGTCAAATGATTTTTTAACTTTATCAAACTTTTTTTGTCCAGGTTTTATCAAACCAATGATTATGTAGATGATAGGAAATTCAAATGTACTTTGATAATGATCTAGCATGATATTTGACTCAGTATCTTTCCAACCTATGGCAGAATCTTGTGCGATATTGATTTTCTCAGTTTACTTATACCATATCCAGACTTGGGCGATACCAGTATTGGATCCATTATATTTAACTCTATGAAAGTCCTTCTAACATCATCAAATTCAGCTTTATCTATTTTTGAAAAAACTATTACAATTTTCTCTTTGTCTACATTCAACTCTTCTAGTACATTCAAGCAGCTGTAATACTTTATTCTTATATCATCCGCCGACTCTGATGAATCAATAAGAAGGAGAATCATGTCTGCCTGAAGTGACTCTACCAGAGTCGACTTAAAGGCCTCAATCATATAAGTAGGAAGCCTTCGAATGAATCCAACAGTATCGGTAAGCAAAAGTTTCTGCCCACCAATAATAAAGGATCTAGTCGTAGTTGAAAGCGTGGTAAATAAATTTTCAGATGTTTCCCTACTTTCAAGAGTAAGCAAGTTGAATAGGGTAGTCTTGCCTGAACTTGTGTACCCTACAAGAGAAACTATTGGCATTCTATTCCCCACTCTCTGATCATGGTAAAGATCGCGTTTTTTTCTAGATTCTGCCAACTTTTTCAAAATGAATGCCATCCTCCTCTTCAGGTCCCTAAATTTAACGTCAACTATGTACTCTCCACTGCCGCCTTTGCCTGGTCTCTCATTGCCTATCAACAGTCTTGCGTTTTCTCTTATGCGAGGTAGCTCATATTTAATTTCTGCAAGTTGAATCTGTAATTTTGCTTCCGACGTAGTAGATCTAATATAAAACAAATCGAGGATAAGCCTTTCCCTATCTACTACCTTTAGACCTGTAGTCTTCTCTAAATTATAGATCTGCTTGGGTGTCATATGTTCGTCAACAATAATCTGGTCAGACTTGGTATGTTGAAGAAATTCCTTAATCTCTTCTACCTTGCCAGATCCCAAGCCATATTGCATATGCGTCAGGTTTTTTTGGGTAAAGCACTTTACAACATTATAATTGCCTAAAGATTCCACCAAACCTTTTCCTTCCTGCTTGTTGAAATCGTCCGGATATGTTACCAGTATAACATTTTGTTTAATTTTCAGAATGTTTCAGGTCCGGACCAGTCCATATAATCATCAGGTGAATAATCGTTTTTGTGTCCCCTTGAACACACATGTAAAGTTATAGAATTAGTCTTTATTTTGGAACCTTTTTCGGTATCTTCAGCTATATAAACACCAGGAAACACTTCACCGCAGTTCTTGCATTTTAACATCAGCATAGGCATTTGTTTTAAACTAATCTATATACGACGTCAATACTATTAATATCTACCGACTCTAATTTTCAAATAAAATGAATTACCTGTCACCAATCGTTAGCAATATCTAATATCGATCAGATGTACGTGTTATTCACTACTAGTACCTCTAAGACTTTGTCATTTTTAGGAGTGCTAACGGTAATTCAGGGTTTCAAGTTCTAGTACCAAAATATACTTAAAGATAAATGATAATTTTATTGAATTAGGTCCAAGACCATTTTCAATTCATCTATTTCACTCTCTATAGCTTGCCTGTCTACCTCATCTCTACCGTACTGTGCCGTGTACTTTACCAATCTTTCACATGCTTCAATCTGTCCTAATATTATGTCCTTCTTATCATGACATAAACTATGGTAGCTATCAACCAAAGAATACGTTACTTTTCTCTTCTTATTGTCGCATCCACAGGTTTTGGCCATAATGCCATACGGTGATTCTGTTTCGGAAATATTCAATTTGCTATGATACCCTCATTGGAATCAAACCAGAATTCTAGAACCAGACCGTGAATATAATCATAAACTAGTCTGTATGACTCATAAGCTGATACAGGCATCGAGTCGATTTCATTTTTACCACACAAAGGACATGTATTGGGAATGATTAAGTTGGTCAAGGATGTGGCACACCAATGACATGATTTACAAATCAAGAAATTTCTCTTGTCAATAAACTTATCTTTGTTTTCATAGAGTAGTGGATAAATCTTCGAAGAGGTCACAATAACGAGTCATATCCTAACGCTTTTTGCATATTGATTGTATTTGACATCAATTATATGGGGTTTTGATGCATTTAAGCATATCTAATATTTGGATTAGCAACCGAAGTAATCGAATGGTTTAGGAAATATGTATAACTTACAAGAATATTACAAATATTGCTCCAATATCAAACAAAGATACCCAAATAACTTATGTTTTACTTAATAACTAACGAATGTTCGGTATTCTCAGGAATCATAACGTTTTTGTTGTTAATTTTCATTACATTTTTTGCTATTGAGAAGATAATATTTTACGGCAGGCCGCGCAACTCATCTTTTTAAGAGCAGGTTATACGCACACTATCTTAAGAACTCAGTTTACTAATAACTTTTAAAGGCTTATATGACTCGAGGTCGTTATCTTTATTAGTAAATAATAGTTGTGACGTTCTCGATATGAAAACAAAACTATTAGGATAATAAATAA
>DATADQ010000074.1:0-3462 GCA_036258455.1 Nitrososphaeraceae archaeon
GGGTTTACTTCCTCATTTATCTTTACTACATGGGCATTAATGTATGCTACAAAGCGGTTTGGGCATGATATCTGGCCCGAACCTCTCCCACCTGAGACCGAGCAACTCATCAAAGGTAGTGGAAATCCAGCTCAGATAACAGAATCCACCTTTAAATGGACTGCAGGCGAATTCATGAAAGCGACATTGAAAGGAGTATCTCAAGTAACATTTATCGAAAACTGGAAAACAGGAGTTTTTTGGGTAGTTGGGCTCACTTTAGCATTTGAGCTTGCACCAATATTAACTGGTCAAGCTAGACCATGGTGGACCAACGCATATACTGCTCAATGGAATGAATTCTCACCCCTATATTTGGCTGGCGTAATGGCACTTGTAGGATCTGCCATAGGTGTGGCAATGTCAATATTAACGAAACTTCCTACTGCCGAAACTCGAGCCGGATTACATGGATTTAATCAAGTTCTAGTAATGATTGCATTAACAAGTTTCATTCCATTAACCCCTCCAGCTTTTCTGATTGCAGTCTTTGCTACAGTAGCATGCGGCTTTGTAATGCCTGCTATGCAGCGATTTTTTGGAACGTGGGGTTTACCTGCATTGACAGGACCATTCGTGTTTACAGCGTGGGTCTTCTTACTTGGAATTTCGGGATTTGCAAATATACCCGCGGGAATAGGATGGGCAAGGCCATAAGTTCTTATTCTAAACAATCCCTTATTTTTTGAAATGGAGTTTGATGATTTTAAAAAATTTTTAGATTTTTTAAATCACAATAAAAAAGATAATAAAAATATTGTTGACAATTTGTTATATTTTATAGAATGGTGTAATGACAATAATTATGAAGAACTCTTGGTTAGATTAAATTCTGAAAAACAAGGCGGGTTAGGATATAACTCTATAATTGATTTTACTACCAGACGAATCATTATTACAAGAAAAACAATAATCAAGAGAATATTTGAAATAGGTTTTGTTGCAGGACTCGGACCATTTCCTTACATGATCTTGTCCAAGAAAAAACAACAATCTAAGATCAAAGATTCTGCAAAACTACAAATAGAAAAAATTCTACATGACCAAAATTTGGAATGTATTATTAACTATAACGATATATTAAAAATCATTATAAAAAAAGGGTCAAATTCTGTAGTGCGAAACATGTTCGGGTCCTTTATTACAAAAAACTATATGACAATTTTTACAAAAAATAATAAATATGAATACACTCTTCCTATTAAAAAGAATGGTGAATTTAATAGAATGTCCTATTGGATGAAATCTATTTTGCCTATCGAGATTTCATTGATAGAGTAATTTGCCGACGTCGGCTAATTAGATAGATTGTATATATCCATTTATATAATTTAATTATTTGAAATTTAAAATAATCCAAATCCAGTAATATTTCAGGTGAATTGGAAATTTGATGTTAGTTCCACGTGAAATTGATAAGATGATGATTTGGACTGCAGCACAAATTGCTGAAGGTAGAAAAAAAAGGGGTGTTAAACTTAATCATCCTGAATCTGTGGCATATATAGCAAATTTTGTTGTTGAAGGTGCTAGAGACGGAAAGAGTGTGGCAGAGTTAATGAAGTCAGCTAGGGAGGTTTTATCTAGAGATGACGTTATGGACGGAATACCGGAATTGATACATACAGTTCAAGTAGAAGCGACTTTCCCTGATGGAACAAAATTAGTTACAGTTCATGATCCAATTCAATAGAGGAGAATAAAAATGAATAAAATTATTAAAAAAAATTTGGAAAAGCAAGGAGGTATCTCCTAAAGTGATTCCAGGAGAATATATTTTATCTTCTGAACCAATTATTTGTAATGGTAACAAAAAAACAGTAAATATAACTGTAAGCAATACTGGTGACAGACCATGTCAAGTAGGATCACATACTCACTTTTTTGAAGTAAACAAAGCTCTAGATTTTCCACGGGAGCAAGCATTTGGATATAGATTAAATATTCCTGCAGGAACTTCTATAAGATTTGAACCAGGAGATTCTCGTGAAGTAGAACTTTGTGAACTTGGAGGAAAAAAAATCGTTTATGGATTCAATGGTCTTACTATGGGAGGACTAAAATCGACAAATGCTAAACAAGCTGCCCTTGAAAAAGCAAAAACACTTGGTTTCAAGGGATGTAGTTCTTAGGAGATGAGAAGAAGAGTATGGTTTTAAAATTAACTAGAAAACAATATACTGATCTTTTTGGTGCCTCTCAAGGAGATAAAATCAGATTGGGAGATACTGATATTATTATAGAGGTTGAAAAAGATCTGATCTCTCCAGGTGATGAATGTGTTTTTGGAGGAGGAAAAACAATTAGAGATGGGCTTGCCCAGGCATCAGGAGTTACCAATGCTAATGGTGCACTTGATTATGTAATTACTAATGCTGTTGTTCTTGATCCGGTTGTAGGAATAGTTAAAGGAGATATTGGTATAAAGGATGGAAAAATTGCAGGAATTGGCAAGGCAGGGAATCCGTTAGTAATGGACAATGTAACTTCAAACATGATAGTTTCTGCCTGTACAGAGGCTACTGCGGGAGAGCACACAATATGTACACCAGGACATTGGGATACCCATGTCCATATGATATCTCCCCAACAATATACAGATGCAATAAGTAATGGCATTACTACCATGATCGGTGGAGGTACTGGTCCAGCTGATGGGACAGCTGCAACGACTTGCACTCCTGGTGTATTCAATATAAGCAGAATGATGGAAAGTGTAGAAGATATTCCAATAAATTGGGGATTTCTTGGTAAAGGTAATGATTCTCATCCATCACTTGCTACGCTATTAGAACAGATCGAAGCTGGAGCATGCGGACTAAAAGATCACGAGGATTGGGGTACCACTAACGCTGTTTTAGATGCATCACTTCGTGCTGTAGATGCCACTGATACACAATTAGCAATTCATACTGATTCAATCAATGAGTGTGGATATGTAGAGGATACAATTAATGCAATAGACGGAAGAACAGTACATACATATCATACAGAAGGAGCAGGTGGAGGACATGCACCAGATATTATGAAAATAGCAGGAGAACAATTTGCTCTTCCTTCATCGACCAATCCAACTAGACCATATACTGTTAATACAGTCGATGAGCATTTAGATATGTTAATGTTTTGTCATCACTTGAATCCAGCAGTCGCTGAAGATGTTGCCTTTGCAGAATCTAGGATTCGAGCAGAAACAATTGCTGCGGAAGATGTCTTACATGACGAAGGTGTGTTGAGCATGTATTCTTCTGATAGTCAAGCTATGGGTCGAATAGGTGAAGTGGTTATTCGTGCATGGCAGACTGCCGACAAAATGAAAAAGATGAAAGGAAAATTAGCAGAAGAAACAGGAGATAATGATAATATCAGAGCAAAAAGGTATATTGCCAAAACTACTATAAACTGTGCAATTACACATGGAGC
>DATADQ010000075.1:0-10699 GCA_036258455.1 Nitrososphaeraceae archaeon
ACAGCTCGATAGGATATTTTGTTTCCTGACGGTGGAATGAAACCAAAGAAGCTTCCAGTATGTTTACCCCTAATAGATACAATTGAAACTACCTTTTCATTTGATGCTACGGTTTCCAGCAGTTCATAATGTAGATCCGAAAAAGCCTTCCGTATGTTGACCGCAGTATCTATAAACTCTTGGGGCCCTCTCATTTTTGATCTAACTGGGTCCATCTGTGATTCATGATTAAAGTATGTAGGGCTGATAAATTCTGAGACTTTGGTTGTATCCCCCGTATTAAGAGCATTGATAGCATCTCTCACAAGTTGGATATTGTCCTTTTCAGTAGTTGACATGAGAATTAATCTACTTCTTGTTATTTATCACTTCTTAGACGTATTACAAGAACCCAAGTTTGCATTGATACTATGATTGTATTTAATTTATCTTAATTCAATATGCCTGTAATAGGAAATTACTCAAAGAAACTATGCATAGCAAAACGATAGCTTGTTACTAAGATTTTGATACTGCTTTACACACTCATTTAACTATATTTCTAATCTTTATCATTTGACTCATTTCATTTTGTAATTGTGTAAAAGTAAATCCACTCGGAGTTGTCTTGAATGTCCTATCGAGAGGGTCGTATTCAAGTAATCCACGTTCGATCAACATTTTTGTATATTCCACAACCTGAGCATAGGTAAGATATGATCCAAACATTATTTTACTTCGCGTAATTCTTCCCCCAGATCCGGCAGTACGAAGAATTGATGCAAAAATCTCCTCTCTACTACGGTATGCCATACAAGTAATAGGACATGATTATTAATATGTATTTTGAATTACAGTTAAATAAGCATCATTTTAGAACAAAAATAACTTGTCATACTGAGCCAGATATAGGTTTGCTTCCTGCCCAATTCTGATGTTTTAAATAGATTAACGTAGAATATTGTTGTCAATTCGGATGAAAAAAAGGCAAGAAATTGACATTAGGAAAGAAAAAATTATTCAGGCAGAGCCAAAAGTGGTTTTTGAAGCTTTAGCTGAACCAGAAAAAATAACTGAATGGTTCCAAGATGAGGCAATTATTGATGCGAGGGTTGGAGGAAAGATAAGTCTGGTTACTCGCAAAGAAATTCATCCTGACTGGAACTTGGATAGAGATTACTATATGGAGGGAACAATTATGGAATTTGTTCCTAATAAAAGACTATCGTATAGTTGGAAATTTGATGACACACCCGACTTTCCTGAAACTTTCGTGACTTGGCATCTGAAGCAGATTAATCCTAACAAGACAAGAGTGAAGCTTACCCATGTAGGGTTTACGGGAAGAGAGAAGGGAAACTTTTCGCCTGAAAGTCACAATCAGGGTTGGGCAGAGGCATTAGATAAGCTTGCAAAATACTGTGAGTCATTTGCCCTTACTTAAAAATTAAATTATTTATATGATAAAGAAATTAAACGATCCGATATGCTTGCACATGTTTATCTTGTCTTATTTCAAGTTCTGAGTCTAAGCACAATAACTTTGAGTGAGTATCGTAATTCCAACATCTAATGAATTACAATCGAAACTAAGTTTTGACATCTTTATGTAAATCAATTCTCCCATGCTTAAAAGCCTCTTTTATTAATGTGAATTCTACCTGTTCTGCCATTTTCGCCAATTTTCCAACATCTTCTCTATAGTCATCAAAAGATGTGTGCTCTTTAATACCAAGGAATATTTCTTTAATCTGGTAACCTGCCATCGCAGCTTCAACCAAAAACCATACGTCTACTCCCCATCCATCAGGTGGGTTCTGATCCAATAATCTTTTCCAGACCTCAATTCGTGCGCATACCTCACCGCTCAATGGCTGCTCAAAATCTGATAGCTCAGGGAAAAAAATTCGGATCATGGGTTTTGCTATAAGCTTCGTTACCGGGGCGTCCCGAACATGCCTTTGGTAGTAACCTCGCACCATGTCACAATTAATACAGCCATCTACCAGTTTGTCTACCCACTCTGGGGTTAGATTTTTTATATCTGCATCAAGAAATAGAACAATACTCGCATTAGAACTGATGGCTTTCTCAATTCCCTTTTTCATTGCAATTCCCTTTGCAGGGAACATTCTATCGTCTTGTTGAATCACCTCTGCACCATTATCTCGAGCTATTCTTTCTGTATTGTCAGACGAATATGCGTCAACTACTATCACTTCAGGACGGTACCGGCTTTTTTTTGCAGTTCTAATGACGTGTTCAATGGTATCTTCTTCATTTTTCGTTGGGAATATTACTACTATTTTTGGGATAGCCTCTTGCTTCTTCATACCGACTATTAGGGTAATACACACTTTAAGATTCTTGCAAATTAGAATTACTTCTAGGGGAAGAAGGCTTTAGAAGGTTACTAATTGATGCCCCGAGGAAAATTCTCAAGATTTCTGCATAGAATAAACTTCTTAAGAAATTGGAGTAGAAGCAATTAGTGGAAAAACCTAAAGCTCCTATCTTTCGCCTGTTTCAAAAATGTATCAATATCCACAATAATATCATGAAAATTTCGCCTTGCTGATGATGATGTTTTACTATTATTTGCGGATTCGACCGTGTAATTTATGTAGTTTCCTGAAATTGGCTCCCTGGTAACTATCCATAAATTCTTGACATTTGGTTGAATTTTTGTGACAATCTTTTGCTCATCCTTCATTGTGATCTTCGCGTCTTTTGGTATCTGTATAACAATTGCCTTATCAGGAAAATTCCTTAGTGTATGAATATTAGGAATTACTATATCTAAATTGATATGATCAATACTAACTTTTCTAACAGAAGGGAAAGTACATGCTGTTAACAAGAAATGCAATAAAGCTTCACAGAGAGATCCAATACTTTGATCATTTGCAACATCTACACGCCTGTTACATCGGGCTAATATCATCTGGATATACTTTCTTGATAGCTCTATATTCAAAGTAATATCACTTTGAATTTTCTCCCTGCCTATTTCACCAATTATAGAATATAGTATGTTACCTAAATCCTCCATATTGTATTACACCTTATCATGTTTAGGATCCCAATTTTATACACATTCTATGTTTTTGACTCCAGATAGAAAATATTTCAGTGCCGTAAACAGAATAATTTTTACCTTTCATACCTGGCTAAATAATATTATCTTCATCTATCTAGACCGAACTCTCAACTTGGCAGGTTTAAACGACAAGGGCAGGTTACTGACTCCATGAAAGAATATGCCATAAAGTGGCCTTAAGGATTCTTCTTTGTAATCATCAGCAAATTTCACATCCTTTAACCTATCCAATATTATTTTTAGAACCACCTGAGCTTCCAAACTTGCTAGCGCAGAACCTAAGCAGAAATGAATTCCATAACCAAAGGCTAAGTGGGCATTATTACTAAAGGAACGGGTTATGTCAAATTTTTCAGCATCATTAAAAACAGATTCATCATGATTGGCTGACCCAATCCAAATGATCAATCTTTGTCCCCTTTGTATCTTCTGTTCTCCAATAACTACATCTTCTGTAGCAAAACGAATCAATGCTTGAACAGGAGATCTATAGCGTAGTGTTTCTTCTATTGCAGAAGAAATTGGAGAATAATTATCCGAATTACGTTCGTTAATGTTGTAACTATTCGAGAGTAATGATAGCTGCTCTAATTGTTTTGGAAACTCAAGTAAGGAACGTATCATATTACCTATTAAATTTACAGTCGTCACGTGACCAGCCAAAAGTAAGAGAGAACAAAATGCAAGTATTTCTTCTTCGGTGAGCTTATTACCGTCTAATTCTGCTTTAAGTAAATTGCTTATGAGATCAGTACTTGGTACTTTGTCCACTTTTCTTTTTTCAATTATACCGATAAAATAAGAATCCATTTCGCTTTGCACTCTTTTGAATATCTGCTCTGATGCTCTGTCTACAGGGAGATTGCTGTTACTCGAATTAGTAGAACCAATTAATTCGTCGGCCCATCTCCTAAAGGTTTCCCGGTCATCAGATGGGATGCCTAGCAACTCTGCGATTACAGTGACAGGTAAGGGATAGGCCAAATCATTTATGAGGTCCATATGACCTTTCTCAATAACCTTGTCTATCATATCATGACATATCTCTTCAATACGTGGTCTTAATCTCCCTATTGTGTTTAAAGTAAAAGCGGAGGATATTACACTCCTTAACTTATCATGATAGGGAGGATCAGAAGTAAGAATACTACGTCTTACGGATTCGCCTCTCTCTTGTTTTTGATTTTGTCCTTGTTGTTGCATTTCTGCCTGTTGAATATTCATTAATTTTTGAACATCTGAAGAAAAATGTCTATAATTTGTTAGGACGCCTTGAATATCATCATAGCGAAATATCCCCCATATCTTATTTTTGTCGTCATATTCAATGGGATGAAATTTTCTCATTTGAGCATAGAATGGGAAAGGGTTTAGTATTTGGTCCTGCGGTGGAAATATATCCATTTATGTACATAGGGATCTGGTAATGTATATAGTTAATACATGATTAAATTTCCTAGTGTTCTAAACTAAATTTTATCAGGTTTGAGTCTAAAATTTGATTTAATTGCCCTGATTAAGACCAACCAAATTTATTACTGTGTAAATTTTTTTTCTTCGATTAGGAAATAAAGTATTCATTGATTTCTATATTGTATGTCATCTAGGAATATCGTATACATAAGGGAATTTGATAAATTTGACAATATGGGAAATACCATATGTAGAAATACTGGATGTCAAAATTTAATTAAATACCCATTTAGGAAATACTGTTCCAAGGAATGCAACAAACAGTTTGAGAAGTGGTATTACCACAACTTTTACTGGGAGAGGGTGCGCTCCGACATATTTAAACGCGATAATTACACATGTCAAATCTGTAGGAAAAAATACCCGTATACATACAGAAAAAAGTTTGCAAGATCACGTGTATTGGAATGCCATCATATAGTTCCTAGGTCGCTTTATAAAAAATTGGGATACAGGTTTGATTCACTTGAAAATAAGATTAAAACAATAACCGAATTTCTTCATAATCATGACAATTTGAGAACTCTTTGTAAAGAGTGTCATAAAAGGGTAACAAAAGAATATTTTTGTAGTAAAATGAATGAGTATTTAACAAATTATAGAAGCTATAATAATCGCTGAAAATTATTATAAGAAAAAAATTTTAGTCGTCTCCTACTTTTTCTTCTACGTTTTTCTTTTCAAATACATTACCAATTCATCGGTCTTTTCTTCATAGGTTTCCTTCTTTTTCGTCGCCCATTTCTTCCTATCATTGCACAATATTCCTTAAATCAGTTGACACTCTGAAAAAGGATTTAGATGCCCATATCACAGTTATTTATACTTTTATGCTCTTACAACATCATGGTCTTAAACACCCTTGTATATATCGCACTGGTCATAATTGTAATTATCGTGATTGTGATCCTGCTCAGGTTCCTGTTTAATGTACTATTCGTTATGCCGGTAACGTTAGATCACGACTTTTTTGTAAAATATGCTGCTTCAATTTATTTGCCTACCTGACTTCTATTAAAATCAGTAACTAAGGGTTTTTATAATAGTAACCATAATTGGAACAGGAAAATTTTTAGTAACAATAATTACAAGCGGTAGAGTTTCTAGTCAAAGTTCAATAAGTGAAATCTTAAGATTCTCATCTCTTAATTCCCGAGTTGTAAGTTGCTCATTACAAAAAACCTGAACCATTGGTTAGAATATTGGTAAGGATAAGGACATTAACATAGTCAAACAAGAATTCATAAAAAATTATGTTGTGTAAGGATTAGAATTTCGGAAATCCGTTGTACATCATGTATCTTTGATTAAGGTTCTAAGATTTTCTTTAAATTGTGGAGTAAAGGTTTCCAGTTTCAATCCATGATCACTCATAGCATGCTGCTGACCATTCTTAAGTATTTCTTCTTCTGTTTCTCCTTTTACAACATAATCACAGTCGAAGCCAGCTTCTCGGCATGATAGTGTTTTCATACAAATCATCCTCCTTTAAAGTATAAATGGATTTAGGGGAGAACCAGTATTCACTTATATACCAACTTGAATTGCTTTTATCACTCAAGATTCAATAAGCTTTATATCAAATCATCAACTGATGGAAAGAGATGATTTAATTGAATGAACAAAAATACCAAAAATCACCCACTTGTCTTCTCTACCGCTAAGGACTATGTACTGAACAAACTTATAAACTTCTTATGTATAAAGCGTCTAGAATTTACGGATATTTCTAATTTAGCTGTATTCTTAATTATCTTTTAATTTGACAACTTCTCATTAGTCATACAATGAATAATCAACCTCCTTAATGGTCGAAACAGACGACTTGACATTTTTATAGCGTATCTATCTATCTTACTAACATGAATAGTGAAAATAGATGTGAACACTTTATTGGGGCAACTGAAAACCTGAATCCAAAAACATCAGGATGTGAAGAATGTCAAATCGAGGGAACTGATTGGGTAGCCCTCCGAATGTGCCTAATTTGTGGTCACGTAGGTTGTTGCGATTCTTCTGTTGGTCTTCATGCAACAAAGCACTTCAAGAAAACAAAGCATCCTGTAATGGTGGCTCTACCTAACAAAGAGTGGAGATGGTGTTATGAACACAAAGAATATTCCTAATATTTCTATTGCTCTCTTACCATTCTAGTTCCTTCGTACTAGTTTGCAAATTTGTGATAGGATGCTACTAGGGTCGAATTTACATATTCACTGCTGGGATGACAAGTTACTAAAATAGCGATTGTAGCATGCTTTTCATAAAAATAAGCAGAAAAGTATTATATCCTAGGTCTTGATTGGAAATAAAATAATTTTTATAATTAGACGCTTCAATATATACAACTGATTTAAATCATGATGAGTATCTTATGTTATGGAATCTGAGATGATATGTGACAACTGTAGAAGAAGGATCTATTCGCTAAATCAGTTCCTAGGCAAAATGCTATGTAGTAAATGCTATCATGAGATAGTCAATACCATCCAAATTCCTGCAACTCGTTTTTAAGTGAAAGATCAATGGAGAGAGTATCTGAAAAGAGCGCGATGTATGCCTATTTCTTTGGTATTATTTTGCCAGGACTTGGACAAATCTATCTTAATCACAAGAAACGAGGATTGTCAATTCTAATAGGCGCGTTAGGATTGTCTTTGACTCTAACATTTCTTTTTGCATTTCCATTAAATTGGATAATCATGGCTGCATATTGGATATGGCAAGTGCTTGATGCATTCTTCCTGTACAAGACTGAAAACAAATATATAAAAACTCATTTGATGAAGAACCAAATTTTGGGTTCAGCCGCTTTTAAATCCTTTTTTTGAGTAAAAATGTCTAACGAAACATTTGACAAGTTTCTGTTGAAACTTTTCGAAAAAACTGCAGATAAAGGCAAGATGAGTTATTTCAGCAAGTACGAGATTGGAAATGAGATAGGGCTTTTGGATGAAGCCGAAATAGATCGCATCGTTAAAATTCTACTTGGAGATGAATTTGTGGCAAATAATGAGATTACAGATTCAAAAATTCGAATTACCGATAAGGGTAAGAAAAGACTGGAAAACAATCAAATTTAATTAATTAATTTACTGACGATAAATTCCTTCCATGATAATATCCTTCAACGGCTTTCGCTCAGTGGGTTTTTCCTTCTCTTGAAGCTCGGGTGGAAGATTTTCTTTTGGTCCCCTTTTACCAATTGCAATCATAGCCATTACTTCAAAATCAGCAGGGATTCCTAAATCTACTCTTGCCTTTTCATAATCAAACCCTTGCATACCATGAGCAACAATACCTTTAGAGGAGGCTTCTAATGCCAGATTCTCCCAAGCGGACCCGGCATCAAATTGATGTGTTCTTGCTGGTTTTTCATTATATTCAAAGTTTTTTCTAGATATCACTACAACTAGTAACGCAGCATTTTTTGTCCAAATCTTATTTGCCTCAACCAATAAATTAAACAATCTATCCCAGTGTTTTGTATTTCTTTTGGCATAAATAAATCTCCAAGGTTGATTGTTGTAAGACGATGGAGCCCATCTAGCAGCTTCAAAAAGTGACATAATGTCGTCATCATCAAGCTCTTCTCCAGTCATAGACCTAGGCGACCATCTGTTAAGAATGAGAGGATTAATTGGGTAAGCTGTTTTCCTTATCGTCTGGCTTTCTGATCCTTGCATTTGATCTATATCAACTCCAGAGTATTATTGATTTTCCCTTCAAAATTCAATTTCAATATCAAAAATTTTTCCAATATTAGATTGTCCATTATACATTATTACAGAGATGAATATCTAATTGACTCTACAATCACTTTAAAAGGCATAAACTTGGCTGTAAATTAAAGACGTATTTCACTCAACATGGTTGTTCAATTTTATAAATAATAGAGAATAATACCAACAATAGACATTGAGAGAATCTATATTGAAGCTACAAGGCCTCCTAGACCGTGGCTGTAAGATCGAAAAAGTATATCCTAGTGTTCTTGGTTCAGACGCAGAGGTTAACATAGTAACAGTTGAGCTAAGATGTTCTGACGGGCAAATTCATAAAATTAGAGCTTACAGGGAAGAAGCCAGCGATTTAAGGGAATTTATACGAGCGAAAATTTCAAATAAGAGTTAAATATTATCGAGCAGGACTTTTGCTTGCATATCGTACATTTTTATATTCTATAGACAAATAATTAAGGAGAAATGCCAAAAGTTCAATTAATATCACGTCTTGATTTCTTAAAATTGGTCGGAACTGCTGGGACAGCCTTTATGTTACTTCCATTAGTACTATTTGGCAAAACAGTGGGAGCTGGAGTTCCTGCAACTAGTAAACCTGTACCAATTAAGCGAGTTAACATGGTCGGACCTGATGGAGTGGTTTTTTTATATCCTACTAAACCAAAAGGTTTTGTATGGTACATGAATCATGATCACCCATTTGATTCGCATTTTGAAATAGGGGGTGGCTCTACCTATAGTAAACTGGTAAAGAATAAAGACGGTTCATGGACTGCCGATGACAACGAGAGAGTCAAGTTTAACTTGAATACGGATCCTGAATATAAAGACGCAATAGGTGGTTGCAATATGAGTTTTAAGGATTCCATGGCTCGTGGCTATACGTATGATAAGAATGATCTTGATAACGTTGAATTGACAGGATTCTTTAATATTCACAAACCCACAGAAAATGATGGCGTCTACCTTAGGGGTCCATGTAATCATCACGATGAGCCCGATCATCTTTGCTGTGAAGAATTCAACTACGATTGTGAAACAAATTGTAATTCTACCACGGAGAATTCAAATGTTAAATTCACCAAACAAAGTCCCAGCAAATATCATAACGACCCGGCTGGCATCAAAACAATAGTTCCTCATGTTACTCTAGCAGGTCATGGTTGGTTCGGAATCAAATATGTTCACATAATTCTATCTCGCAATATGGATAATCCGAAAGTCAAGTTGGAACAATGGATGAATTTCAATGGCGATAGAAAAACATGGATCAAAGTAAATGAGGTTATTGATACTAGATCATATAAATGGGGACCAAAGGCCATATGTGAAGGTCAAGATTATGAGGTTGGAGCATGGGGAGCGCCCCGGATGGTTTACAAGTGGTATCGTGGAGACGTTGATTTCAAATGGTTTTCATGCAGGCAAATTGAACCTAATTTACGCAGTATTCGTAATTCGAATACAAAGAACTAAACCATAAAAATAAAAGCCAGATTTTGTTGTAGAATTTCTTATTACTGATATACAATTAGAGCAAATTGTATACCTCAAGAAAGTCTATCACTAAGACCAACAAATAACTAACAATCAATAGAATTATCTGTGCAGCTAAATTCATTGCTAATTGATTCGTAATTATGTTTTGTCATTTGATATTTGACAATTCCTAACTTTAATTGAAGTGTGCCAAAACGTGACAAAACACGAATTTTGAAAGTAACAGGAAAAGACATGAATAAAATACTTTTCAGTATTCTTACGAAACTAAATAAACCCGTACAAGAACAATTTATTATAAGTATGCACGTGCACAATTTAACTTCACATTTTTTCATGATTCATTTTTTTTCACTTATATCTTGGTATAGCCAATTAGTCACATGCTTCTTTTTTTTAGTATTCATCTCCTATACGTCCGTATTGCAAGTGGCTATGGCACAGCAACAGTCTTCCTTGAATTCATCGGAAAATATGATGAAAGCACTGCTTACTGAGACGAATGAGACATTAAAGGGCGGTAATACAACCAGAACTATTGAGAATCTATTGACGATTCAGCGGTTGATAGTCAGAGATAATGATAATTCTTCCTCAACTCAAGACTCAATGTTACTTATACGTGAAACGGTAGGTGCAATAGTAAATGGGAGATTGGATCTAGCAAAAGACAATTTAAATTTAATAAATAAACAATTAATTACGCAACCGCCAGATAATATGACATCCAAAACAGTCACCAGTCCTCCGGAGAAAACCATACCTTCTATTCAACCAGCAGTACCAAGTAACGAGACATCCAAAACAGTCACCAGTCCTCCGGAGAAAACCATACCTTCTATTCAACCAGCAGTACCAAGTAACGAGACATCCAAAACAGTCACCAGTCCTCCGGAGAAAACCA
>DATADQ010000076.1:0-2566 GCA_036258455.1 Nitrososphaeraceae archaeon
GCATCTTTCAATGCCGAAGGAACAATAAACTCTATTTTATTTTCGCGAGATGCATCCTATAATACAAATCCTTTAGTCAAGGATATCAACACAAATCATTCTTCCAAATATCTCCTAGGGGGAAAATGGAGGGTGGATGTCTTGAATGATAATTTGACCTATTTCAAAAGCAATTTTACAATGATTGATACTGGCGGACGGGATATACACTTTCACACAATTGTTTATAAGCCAGGTTCAATTAAACCAATCACTCAGGACCAAGAAGGCCGACCTGGGATCTTGTTTAAAAATAAAAATAATAATACCTCAGGTTTTAATTGTAATGTTGATGTCTATACCAATGGTGTCTTGGAATGGGAAAACGTTCCTATAAAAGTTACACTCATAAATGAAAAAGTAATAATGATGGATATCAAAGATAAAAGGACTGTGGAGCACTTTTTGAAAAACCCCATATATGGCTTGATAAATTCTGTCGATGTGATCCGGCAATAACTATTGATCAGTAAATATCATGTCTTGACTCATATGCTAAATTAAGTGAGTACTGCATCTAATTTTCTTTTATTGATGGCATTTTTTATTTCCAGTGCCATTCTTCTACCCATACTCATGCCATTTTGGAACAAGAAATTCGAATATTGAGATCCAGAAATATAGAGATTTGTTCCAGCAACAATTCTTGCAGAAAATTCAAAGGTAATGAATCTTGCATCCTTAGTATACACCCCTTCCAAACAAAAAGGTCCGGGAATTCCCGGAGGGACTAGTCTTTCAGAAGCCTGTACAAAATTTTCACCCATTTCGTATACACCCTCAAGAAGTGATTCTCTGAGAACTAGAGGGATATTCCCTACTACGTTGTATGTAGGTTCTATGTGAATATTAAGTTGATGTTTTGAAGGAATGCGGGAAATACCGTCAATATCAGATTCATACCTCCTATCCACTCCCATGAATTCGATGTCTTTGGAGATTGGAGAATAAAAGAAATGAAGGAAGACAGGAACTCCTCTCACATATTCCTGAATATATAGATCCTTTTCATCAGTAACAACCTTATCATTTAAGAGTTTGTTGAATCCTTCGTCAAAACCCTTCTGATCTGACGTAAGAAAATATCCTTTGCCACCAGCAGCTCCGTGTAACTTTACAATGCAAAGATCATTTATTTCTCTTTTAGATTTTATCGTTCTTGGTATTTGTAATTTTGATTCTAACATCAGTTCTTGTTTAAGATATCTATCTGCTTCCCATCTTAATATAAATCTATTACCAAAAAAAGGTACATTAATACTTTCTATTTCATCAGAACTTAAAGACGAAATTAGAGTCCCGTGAGGTATAAGAATACAATCCAATTCGTTCAATCTGTTTTGAATATCTGCCCTAAGAATATCCCTAAATTTGTCAACTAATATCACATGATCAATAAAACCAAATCTATTGTACACATGATACCTCTTTTTTTCTGTTATCAGTAGAGTCTTAAATCCTTCATCCTTTGCTCCTTTTAAAACCTGAAGCGAACAATGAGATCCGAGAGTTCCTATGATTTTTCGCAAATTAGCTATCGTAAAGGACTACTATGATTAGGAAATTAATATTATTCGAATTTATTTCGTTAGCATAAAATAATCCATTTACTTCCCTGAAAATGTTAGAAATTCTGCTATAAGTTTGATGACAAAGGCTATCCCGCCCACAATACCAATGCCCAACAGTACCAACCTGAGGTGGGTCGTATAGTCATCTTTGCTGGTTTTTTTTGCGAGTTTTAATACTTGAATTATATCCGATATTTTTTGTTGTACAATAGACAAAAATTCATATTTTATCCATTATTGGATTATTTGAATCTATCGTTATTGAATATAAAGCCCAATTGGATAGAAAGTGTGATAAGCCAGGTCTGGAGGATGACAAACATTTTATAACACCCAAAAAACAAAAATTACCAGAAGTGGAACCCACATTTGAATTTTGTAGTGCGAAATGGTTTTAAAATGCCTAAATCCTCATAATCTTTTCAAATATTAACTCATATCATATTGTCTTAATAGTTTAGGGTGGAAACGAAATTTGTTACATTGGCCTTTTGGAAGTATTCTAAATTTGTTACTCTATTACGGTATAAAATAACTTTTTTTAAAAGCATTCTTCTGTCAATTTCAATGCATGATTGATGAAATTACGTAGTAAAAGTACGCTCCTTCTCTGTCCTTTGCATTTCTACAAACGTCTCAGTATTTTGAACTCCTTCGATTTTTCCAATTTGTTTTATTACAACATTGTGAAGTTCTTCGAGGGTAGTAGCGCTGATAGTCACCAAGATATCGAACCTACCAGTCACTTCAGAAATTGATATTATCTGAATTATCTTCAATAATGCGGTATGAATTTCTTCCTTTAATTTTGGATCCCTATTTATCCCAACTACGGCCTTGACGTTTATTCCCAAAAGAGGTTCATTCACAATTATTGTAGATTTTTGGATCAAATTTCTTTTGTAAAGTCGCTTAATTCTACTATACAGAACTGAAGAATTTGTAGATAATAATTT
>DATADQ010000077.1:0-5781 GCA_036258455.1 Nitrososphaeraceae archaeon
CCCAGTTGTTATTGTTATTGTCCTTCAATGCTAAGGCGGGCATAGCTATGTTTCCCGTATATTTATTTAAAATTTCTTGAGCTGCTCTAACTCTTTTTTCGCCTATTTTCAGAGCCGTAAAGTACTGCATTTACGGAGTATGTACTATCTTTATTAATAAATTTTCTTAGTAATTATTCATCAAACCGAACCTTTTGAAGGAGTAGAAAATTTAATGGCTCTAGGTATTGGGATATTGTCTATATTGCTCTTATCTCTTTCCATAACTGCATACAGAAAAACTGGTCTTCAACTAACTATATATGCGATAATTATTTTTTCTATTTTTGCCATCCAACAATTCATTGATTTTCTCGATGACATTCTTATCGCATTGGATATGCCAATAACTGATGTCATAATTTCTTCACTAACGCTTGCTATATTGATCCTGTTCTTCTTGGCAATTGTCAGGACAAAAATCACTTAAAACACAAATATTTCTAGTTTGGGTCCGAATTGTTAACAATACAATTCCCGATGGGCCCATATTAAGTGTCAAAAACAATTCACAACCCCTTGGGTAAACAGTTAAAAATTTATTTTCCCATTAGTCAATATATTATTCCTTCTTTTAAGAGCCTGTTTGGGAGGAAGGATGTTTTTCCTAGTCCCGTCCGAACTCCCAGCCAGGTTACAACTTTATTATATTTTATCATTGCCTAACTAATCAAGAGAAGTACGTTCTAGATGAGGGTTCCATCCGAATTATATACTAGAAATTCGTTGGAAAATAAGGAAATGAGAAACGCTAATTTAAGAAACAAAATAATAATTTCAATATCTTTTTTGGTTTTGTCTCTAATGTTGTCATCAAGTTTCATCAATTCTAATCACATATTTGCGGCAGGAAAGTTTTCAGTGGACGCTAAAATAGATCTAAAAAGCCTCAGCCATCCTGAGAAACTTAAGGTTGTTGCATCTGCTAACGGAGAGACTGGAATTAAGTATTTGACGGGTAACGATTTGAATTCGAATATCGCGACTGTGTCTTTTGAATTCAATGAAAAGAACGATATCGTTTCGGTTGGTAGCAGAGATGAGTATTTTGTATGCGCTTATGCCATCGATCCTATAACAAATCAAATGCAATCTTATTCTTGTGTCGAAGGTAATATCGAGAACTCGGATGGTAAGAATAAAATCAGCATAGGCTCAGGGGCTAAGAAAACTTTGTCAACCGGGATATTCCAAACTGTCAGCGGTAGTGAAATAAACAGTCCTACTATTAATGTCTGGATACCGCTTTCTGATAGAAAAGATACAAAACAACTCAAAGTTGTTACAATGATTAAAGGAGAATTTGAATCAAGGATAATAAATGTTCAAGAGTTGTTGAAAAAATCCAATGACAACACCATCAACTTACCAATAGTATATGACAAAGTTCCCGAAATTGGCGATATTAAGGAAGGTGACATGTTTTATGCATGTGTGTCTGCCAACGAGTTAAACCCACCAGAAGGAACTGAATGTGAGCATAGAGTGACTTCGCACACATTTCACGTACATAACATAGTTGCGAGATAGAAAATTATTCGAGAGGTCTAACTTTCTTATCGTTTATTGAGGAACAAAATTTACGGAAATGCCGCAACCATTTTCATCCAGATGGATCCAATCACATCCTACCTGGCTTATCAGTTTTTATTATCTTGCAACGCTTTGATTCAATATTTGTTCACACAATATTTCAGCCAAGATTCTGTTGTCATGTGTCAGGTTTTTAATAAAATCCGCATATGATTGATTTAGAATGTACGTTTTGTTTCCTACGAACATGACCCCGTTAGTACAAGTACCATTTTCAGTTACAATACCGTAAACATGGTGGTAGCAAAAGTTAGAAGCAAAGAGTATCATAAACGCTATAACAAGAAGAATACGGTTTGACCATATCACCTCTAGAGTACATATTAAGAGCATATTTATGATTTATAGAAGAAGACTCTATACCGAAGGTGCACAAACTATTCATTACTGCTGTGCTGGACCATCTTAGCACAGTTGTATCATAGTAGATAATTTTTCCGTAGTATCATTTTATTATCAATTCAAAGTGTTTTTGGCAGTACCTTTCAATTCTAGTCGCTTTTTGACCTTTATCGCCTACCTGGTATTTTACCAACTTGGTAGCAAATTGGTTATAGGAGACACAAATCCCGTCGCGGTATTTATTAATCAAGTCTTTGCGAAAGTGTCCTTTACTTACTTGCTCAAGTCGTTTACCCAACTCTTCTAATTTGCTTTTTGGTTTCTCTTCCTGATAATAAACCACATTAGCGCCTTGCTGAATATCTTTGATTAAATCAGGATAGTACTTGCCATCACTAGAAAATTTCTGAATTCGTTTGTTACCCGTGTCAGTTACATACGTATTCCCATCAGAAGCTACAGATATACTATGAGGGAACATTAATTGACCATCAGCAGTTTCTTTAGTACCCAGCTTTGTCAACAGCTTATAATTATTACTAGTAATATTCGAATTGGTGATGTTATCAGATCCAGATGCACTGGTACTTGCAAACCAGATAATCAATATTAATAATGCTGGACTAAAATAACATATATTTTGCCAATATTTCCTTAGCGCTTTTGATCCATATCTTCGTATTACTTCATCCATTTTATTCTAGTAATATTATACTGAAAAATCATCACCCTTCCAATCTAATGTGGTGTAATTAAAGGAGCCATCACAAATTGATACTTATTTAAATCGAATATTCTACTCTCCCAAGCTTTTGGCAGCAACCTCAACATGTCCTCTTATTTCGCCTTTTGGGTGAGTTGGAGTATTGACACTTACATATATTTGCCCATCGGTTATCGCATTAATTAAATCCTGTAATGGTTTACCATTCATGGAGCCTATCAGGTCAGAATCAAGGACTTCTCCTCTTATGACCACCCCTGTTTGTTTTTCCATCTTGTTTTTCTTGCTATCCTTCAAAAGATCTGCTACGGCCTCTCCATCTTCACCATGTTTTCCCATATGCATATACGCACTCGTAATATTTGATGCTCCAGTTATATTGATTTTGTATTTTATCTCTGATTCGCTTTGGGGCACGGTGATTGACATTTGACCAATTACATCGGTCTCTACTGGAGGCACTTGTTTATCTCCAGACAATGTTGAATCATATATTTTTCTTATGGATGTTGTCCAAT
This sequence comes from Nitrososphaeraceae archaeon, assembly GCA_036258455.1. Classification (GTDB taxonomy): domain Archaea; phylum Thermoproteota; class Nitrososphaeria; order Nitrososphaerales; family Nitrososphaeraceae; genus TA-21. Next base: position 3,217 of record DATADQ010000077.1, read on the forward strand.
TTTTACCTTCTAAGGATTGACAAGTATCTCCAGCAAAAAAGTGAACCATTCCGCTATCTGAAACATAAATATTTCCAGAAGAGTCTATTGCAATATCGTGGGGAATCAAGAATTGATCATCTCGGCATCCTAGTGTTCCCCATTTTGTAACAAAATCACCTTCACTGTTGAACTTCTGGATACGAACGTTCCTTGTGTCTACTACATATACATTACCAGATTTATCTGTTGCAATACCATGATCCTCTATAAAGCGACCATTACCCGATCCGAAGGCTCCCCATTGCGCAATAAAATTGCCTTGATTGTCAAATTTCGCAACCCGACTGTTGTTTCTACCATCAGTAACATAAACTGAATCGTTTGAGTCTACGGTTATATCATGTAAATGCACAAATAACATACCAGGAGAATACGAATTCCATTTAGTCAAAAACTTTCCATCATTGCTAAATTTTTGAACTTCAGGATTATCCTGATCACTTGTATACACATTATCATTTGAATCAACAACAACTCCCCAAGGTTTAATGAATTGACTATCTCCTCTTCCTTTACCACCCCACATCGTAATGAAATTACCTTCACTATCAAATTTCTGAATTTGCTGGTTAGCGTAATCAGCAACAAAAATATTGCCATTTGAGTCTACCGCCATGCTCTCAGGTTGGAAGAATTGTCCCGGACCTTTTCCTTTACTACCCCACATACTAATGAAATTACCTTCACTATCAAATTTCTGAATGTTACATTTTTCAGCATCACTTACGTAAACATTTCCTTTCAAATCAACCGTAATTCCATGTGCATGTAAAAACTGTCCTGGCCCTGTTCCTTTAGTACCCCAGGCAGAAATCAGCGTACCGTTACTATCAAATTTTTTAACGTAATGGAATCCTGGAAGGTCGTCAGTAACAGGTCCTACTCCATCTGCATCATTCTCCAACGAAACATTCCTAACATACAGGGATTGATCTTTGTTGTCTTTACAATTGAGACTCTTTGCATCTTCTGATGTTTGAGAATATATTGATTGAGAACTCAGTATAGACAAACTAGATAACATAAGTGTTAAAGACATCAGAATTACAACGAGCTTTAAATTAATATCCAAGTTTTCTAATTTTGGAATTTTCATAGGATCGTTATCACCATGCTACGGCCTCAATCAAGGTCATCATTATGAGTTTCTAGTCACCAAATATAAATTTAAAACTAAAAAAATTCAACGTTTAATAGAAGCGCATAAAAAAATAAGATATTTTTTGGAACAGTCGTCAGGTGTCTTAACTTTTGTAAAATGATATCTAATTAATTTAACTTGCAAAGTTACTGCACTTAAAATACCGTTTTCTAGTGATAATTTACAATCTACAAATTATTCTCAGTTACTAATTGTTATAAATTCTAAAAACTTTTATTAAGTGAATAAATTCAAATCGCTGATTACTTATGGAGTATATTACTATGGATAATTTCAGAAAATTCTTCTCATGTGCTATAAGAGACAGGAATTTTGGATACTATTCATTCTTCCTGCTTAACTGCGTGATCATAATTGCTATTATAGGCAGTACTTCCGCTCAATTTTTTTCTATTTTTGGGCAATCAGTTCCGTCTACATCCTCCTCTGATAAATCAGAAAAACATTGCAGTCCTGTCGGTATTAAAAATATGACTGCGTCGGGTAGCCAATCTCAATTTCCTGCTTCGAACGTTCTTGATAATAATATCAATACTAGATGGTCTAATAGTGACATAGGTTCGTGGATACAAGTAGATTTAGGAACAGGGAAGAACATTTGTAGTATTAATATCGCCTGGCATGAAGGAAATGAACGGCAGAATAATTTTACAATTTCCACATCAAATGATGGAATAAAGTTTTCTGACATATTAAGCAGCAATAGTAGCGGTTCTACTTCGAGTTCTGAAAAATATAATGTTTCTGATACTAACGCAAGATATCTAAGAATAACTGTGAATGGAAATACTCAGAACAGTTATGCCAGTATATCAGAAATATCAATAAATGCAATTTCAAATTCGTCAAATTATACTATTGGGGCAGCAGGTGACTGGGGTTCTGCTCGTAACGATAACTGGAAAAAGACTGTTCAATTAATGATAGATAATAAAGTGGATTTAGCATTAGGACTTGGCGATTATGCATATGGCAGTATAACAAAATTTCAACCCGTGGTAGATGAATTAAAGAAGGCTGGAATTCCTATGAAAGGTGGTAAAGGGGATCATGATTCTAGCCATTATGCAAAATTATTCGAACAACCATCGTTGGTATATGCGTTTGATGCAGGACCGGCTAGAATAATAATACTCAATTCAGGAAAATCACCTTTTTCAAATGCTGCATACCTAGAAAGGGAGCTAAATGCAACAAAACAACTGTGGAAGATTGTCGTAACCACGACTCCTTTATACACAAGCCCGTCAGTACATGACGCCGATGATGCCCAAACAGAAGCTCTTCAACCACTGTTAGATAAATATAAAGTAGATCTCGTAATGTGGGGCGACAACCATAATTATGAAAGAATAAAATTT
>DATADQ010000078.1:0-4813 GCA_036258455.1 Nitrososphaeraceae archaeon
AAATATTTAACTTGGTCTTAAAAAACGACTATTGTACTTCAATCGCAGATTCGGTGAATCCAAATTTCACTAGGTAAGACTTCACATCTTCCCTGTGGTCTCCTTGTAGCATTATGAACCCATCTTTTGCAGTACCACCACAAGCTAATTTGCTTTTCAACTCTTTTACAATATGCTGGATGTCGCTCAATTTTGGATCAATACCTTCAATCATGGTAGTAGTTTTGGAAAAACGTCTTGTTTCAAGTCTTATTACAATCCTGGTTTCTTCTTTATCCAGCTCACCACATGCGCAGAGATCGTTTGGTAGTCCACATTTTTTGCATATCACCGCCATATTATGATTAATTTCCATTGAAGTATTCTCATTATTAAGCCTTGCCCGATGCACAGCAATTGCTAAGAGAGATGATTAAATGGAAAAAATTAAAATGTCATATTATTGTCGAAAAAATAATCAGCTAGGGATTGTTGCAAGTCAGTAAGAAGAGTTTAATTTACTCGATGGGAAAGATCATATGCAGAATATGTCGATATCTGGTGACAAATATAAAGAAAATCTAAAAGATGCTGCAGAATTCTTGGTTAAGGGAGGAACACTTCTTTCCGAGTCATGCGAAAAATGTAATGGGATCCAAGTAAAAAAAAATAGTATAATCACATGTATTATTTGTGGGAACAAAACTACAGTAGAAAAACCAAAACCAACAAAAGATATAGACGAAACAGTACAGTCAGGTACTGGTATTAGTATTAGTGAAAAAATAGCGAAGAGACTAGGAGAGTTAATAATGAGTATTGGTTCGGATAAAAATTTAGATGAGGAGGAACAACGATTGAGAGTCATTGACAATTATATCAAGATTTTAGAAAAAATCAAGTTTTTGAATTAAACCTTAAGAGTCTCTAATTTTATACGCAGATAAAACGGAATGTATTTAAGAGATGATTCAGGAATAACTTTTACATTGGGTGAAGGAAAGAAAAAAAATGCACCACTGCCTGCATCAAGCGCTGGATTATTGAGGTTCTTTGAAGATGAAACTCGTGGTGTAAAAGTAAAACCAGAAGTTATACTAGGTATTACTGGTGCCCTCATAGGAATTTCAATAATCATGAGAATAGTTTTCCCAGTATAGAATACCACCAGTAACATTAATTGATAAGTGAAGACAGTGTAAGCGACATACACAGAAGATGGTATTTTACACTTTTAAATCCATCTTCGTACAAAACCTCCGCAGCTATCTCCATAATTGCGTCACTAGGAATAGTAGGCATTAATCATATTTCCTACGTTGATTTTAATGAATTAATAATCCATTTTGTGGTAGCAATTGGTATTACGGTAGGTGGATTTTTTCTAGATTTATTCCTACTTAGTGGAAGCCCAACAAATAGGATCTCAAAGGTGATTCATGTTGCCGCTTTTTCAAACTCTCTTTGGTTAGTAACTATTCTATTAGGCTTATTATCAAATATTATTTTCAGTAAAAATTCAGATATTGTTATTTATGATTTAGCCGGAATGTTCATTGCAAGTGGACTTCGATACGGTATTTTTGTTTCAGTTTTTGGATCAAGAATATTTAGATCAATATTAATTTCATTTATTTTACCTACCATTTTTTTTTCCAATTTATTGTCATATAATTATTCATTTATACTGCAAGACCATACTACGGTGCTTGTTATGGGTTCTTTTATCTTTACAATAGGGGTTATATGGTCCTTATTAGCTGACAGAGCAGGATATCCTAATTTGAAAAGCACTTTTAAAATATTGCAGGCTTTTTTATCTGCATGGACAGAAAATAAACAAGAAATGATGGAGGACATATTTGAAACAAAATCCAGGGTAGTTAAAATAAGAACCAAAATGATAAAATTTGAAAGACATGATGATAAACAAGTATTTGTTGTATTACCTGATATACATCCGGGACCATTTAATCCAATAGGTGGGAGTAATCTCCCTCATAAACTATTCAAATTCTTTGAAAATAATGCACTAGTGTTGCACAGTATTTCTGACCATTCATTAAATTTACCTACAACCTTAGAAGTCAACAAGTATCTTGAATCACTAAGAAATTCAGTGATTAAAAATAGTGGCAATGAGTGTACGTTCCCTTTCCAAACAAAATCAAATGATTTCACATTAACTTGTATGGATTTTAAAAATAGCGTAATGATGATCGTTTCAAAAGACAGTGGGATGGAGGACTTGCCAACTTCAATTCGAGTAAAAATCGAACAATATGCCAAAGAGTTAGGATTCTCTGACATTATGATCGTCGACGCACATAATGCATTAGGAAAAAAGATATCATCAGAAGAAGAAACAATCCTTTTTGATTTTGCGTCATCTTCTTTAAAAAAACTAAAGGGCCGACAATATCATTCCTACAAAATTGGATATGCCAACTCTATGGCCTCGGGATTCAAATTTATCGAACTAGGTGGAGCTGGTATTGGTGTTATCGATTTTCAAATAAATAATGAGAATCATCTTGTTGGTTGGTCTGATTCAAACAATCTTGTTAATGGATTACGAGAAAGAATTCTCAGTGAATTAAATGAGCAAGGATTCAATATGTTAGAAATATGCTCATCAGATACCCATTCTAGTTCCGGAAAAAGAACACGTCAAGGATATTATGCATTGGGTAATGTTACTAGTTATAAAGATATAATCAGAGCCTTCGAAGAGATTTCTCAAAAGGCCGTATCCAATACAACTACTTCGTGCTTTTCATTTTTGGATTCATATTCCCAAATAAAATTAATGGGAAGAGATCAATTCGATAATTATGCTGCCGCTTTAAACAAGTCAATGAACATAACAAAAGTTTCACTTGGGATTACGATAGCATTGTACATTATGATGTTAGTTATTTCATGAAAATATATCACACAAACTTCTATAATCTACTTTTTTTCAATCGTTCTCTTTTTTTGATAACGCTATGGTACAAGTTTTTTCTATAGTCTTCAAGAGAAGCTGATATACTCTTTGAACTTAATGCTAAAATTTGACATGCTAGAATTGCAGCATTTATCGAACCGTTAATTGCTACACAGGCAACTGGAATACCACTTGGCATCTGGACAATTGAAAGTAGAGAGTCCATACCCTTTAGATTATGACTCTCTATAGGGACACCTATTACAGGTAATGTGGTCAAGGACGCAATCATTCCAGGTAAATGTGCGGATCCCCCAGCGCCTGCGATTATTACCTTTAGGCCCCTTCTTTTCGCAGTTTTTGCATATTCAAACATTAGTTCTGGCGACCGGTGAGCTGAGACAATTTCCATTTCATATGCAACGTGATATTTTTCCAGAAATTCTGACCCCTGATTCATAACCTTTAGATCAGAATCACTTCCCATAATAATTGCAACAAGTGGTTTAGTTTTCTTATTTATTTCCACGCCGTTTCCCTACTGTTAACAATTTCCTTACTGTCTTAGCTCTACATAACGCTTGCTCTATGTTTTCTGCAGTTATGGTAAAATGGCCTAATTTTCGTTGAGGTTTTGTTATTCTTTTTCCATAAAAATGCAGTTTAAAACCTGGAATAGTGAAGGCCTTATCAATTCCTTTAAAAGAATATTCTCCAGCGTAGTTAGGTATTCCCAAAATATTCATCATAACTACAGGAGACATCAATCTCGGTTTAACCAATGGAAAACCAAGTATCGCACGTATGTGATGTTCGAATTGAGAAACACTGCATGCCTCAATTGAATAATGGCCAGAGTTGTGCGGTCTGGGCGCTATTTCATTTATCAATAATTTATTGCCTTTGAGAAACATTTCGATACCAAATACGCCTACACCTTTTAGAGACTTGACAACCTTCTCTGCTATCAATTTTGCGTCGAATTCAACTCTTTTATTGATCACTGCTGGAACAATTGTGGTATCCAAAATATTGTTTGTATGAATGTTTTGAACCACGGGAAACGATACCATCTGTCCACGTGTGTTACGAGCAACCATGACGGATACCTCTTGTGAGAATTGAATGAATTTCTCTATCATGCACCTTCTTCCTTCAAAATACTGAATTCCTCTTTCTACATCGCTAGGAGATCTAACCAGGAAATTTCCTCTACCATCATAGGAATCTTTACAGGCTTTTAACACTAATGGATAACCAAATTCTTTGGATATTTTTTTCGCCTGTTCAACTGATGTAACTTCTTCAAATTCTGGAACCAGAATTCCTTCTGCCTTCAGGAATCTCTTTTGTCTTAGCTTATTTTGAATTGTATTTAATACACCTGAGGCTGGATGAACTGCATGTCCTCTTGATTCCAGAACTTTTAGAACTGAAGAATTTGCAAGTTCAATTTCATAGGTTAACACATCAGATTTGTTTGCCAACTCAAAGATTGATTTTTCATTTTTAAAATCACTAACTATCATTTGATCCGCAATGGTTGAAGCGGGACAATTATTGTCAGGATCTAAATATGCAAGATTTATTGACATTCTTTTGGCCTCTATTCCAATCATCTTACCAAGTTGGCCTCCTCCTATGATTCCTAATGTAATATCATTAGGAGAGAGTCGAGATTTGTCAAGAAAGCGTTTCATCGATAGAATAAAAAATTATTGCAAATTTAAAGTATCTATATTACTTTAAACTTTAAAAGTTTATAGATCTATTGATTGATATGAGTCTTAAAGGAAAAGTTGCTATTGTAACTGGTGCAGGTGGAGGAGTAGGAAGATCTACAACTGAACGCCTCGTTGATGAAGGATGTAGGGTGACTCTGGTTGGTAGAGATCGCTCAAAATT
>DATADQ010000079.1:0-8181 GCA_036258455.1 Nitrososphaeraceae archaeon
GGTTATAATTGCAATGCAAATTATTATGCGAACTATCCTTATTCTTAGTTCATCGATATGTTCAGCTACTGACATCCCAGATGAAGACGAAGACATTACAATATTCGAAAATATGCAATCTCGATATAATAATTATATTGAATTATCAATCCATATTCAAGAAAAGCATCCAAATGAATACTTGTTATAAAACTTTTTAATAGAATTTGAGATCATTTACATTTGTTATTAGAATAAATAAAATGATTCAACTTTTATGAATATAACCAATTGCTATACATAATGAGGTCTTGGCACTGAAGGAAATATTACTCCCTCAAGAGAACATAATGTTCAGAACAAAGACAAAACTAAAATGTACACATAAAAAATACAACATCATAATTACAAATCTCAGAATATTGCTATATTCTGAAAGAGGTCGTTTTTTTAAATCTCCAGATGTGATAAGTGAAAGACTTGAAAGCATATATGGTATAGAATACAATGAGGAAGGAATATTATTCAAGGCGTCCAAAATTGGAATACAGGGCGGCATAAAGTTAGAAATAAGCGGACCAATTTCAGAAGTCAAGCCGGTTTTTAATTTCATTCAATCAATTGTCAATAGACCCGAAAATCCATTGATTAGAAGGCTAGATGATTCATAAAATAGATATGATATCCCCTCACCCTCGTCTAATGGTATCTTAATATTAATTAAGATTCTTACTTACTTTCATAATATTATTGTGGTATTCCAAAAAGGCACCTACAATTGAAAGAAAATACTCAAAATCAATTCTTCGTTATTTCAGGGTTGGTTCACATATAGGATTAACAATTAACCCTTATCAAGGATGTCATCACAGGTGTGGATACTGTTATGCAACGTACAAATGGTCACCAGATTTTTATGACAAGATTTATGGGAAAATTAACGCCCCCGAAATATTAGAATCAGAATTAAACAGATGGAAAAATGCATCGATATTACCTGTTATGATATCATCTGCAACAGATGCCTATCAGTATGCAGAAGCGAAATTTGGCATTACAAAAAGGTGTATTCAAGTATTACAACAATATCAAATTCCATTCTATGTATTCACCAAATCATCATTGATTGAACGAGACCTGGATCTATTTCGTAATTATAGTGATAATTGTTTTATAGTATGGTCAATAACGGCCATTGACGAAAAAATAAAACGAATTATAGAACCAGGAACGCCCCCAACGACAAGGATTTTTGAAACTATAAGAAAATTTGTCGATTCTGGAATTAAATGTTGCGTTAACATTGATCCCATTATTCCTTTTATTACTGATAATGAGGAACATATACGATCAATCGTTGATAAATGCCAACAATTTGGTTTAAGATATATCTCTGGATCAGTCCTGCGATTAAGACCTGACATCTGGACTAGAATTAGGGAGATTGTTGAATTATTTGGAATTTTGTGGGCGATCAGGGAGTATGAGAGAATTTACGGTTTTCAAGAACCTTTTTTGCATGAAAACAATTTGAGTGCAAATAAAACATACACTCATAAAGTAATGAGCAATCTCAAAAATGAGATTTCAAAAAGGAATATTGTATTTGGTTTCAATGAATTGATAGAGCAAATTACTCAACTAAGACAGGGCTATGCAACTTCTTTAAAACAATGCAAAATAAGTGAATTTGTTTAGCACACACTCACTTGTCAAATATTAACAAATAGGAATTGTTAATCTATTTGTTCATAATAGTGGAGTTTGTACTTATCCGACCCTTTTCATCTTCGAGCCGCATCGCGGGCATGAGGCCTCTCTATGTTTTGTTCCACAGCTCATACAGTAATAGTTAACTGAATTTCCCGAAAAAGGAGATGACAAAGAACCAAACATTCCCACTCCAGAGCCCATTTTCTTCATCATTCTATAACGCATATAGAAACTCAATACAAGAAATACGCCTATAATAACGACCCAAGATAGCGGAAATGGAACAAACATTGATATTGTTATGCTTATGCCTATCGATATTACAATCCACAATAGCTGTTGCGTAAGGAATTCTTTATTTTCCATTGTTCAATATAATAATTGATTAAACAACATTATTAAGGTTAACTATTTTCAAATGAATTTATTGACCATAAATTTATCACAGTACTTTATTATATTGAATATTCAGACGTTCTAAACATACTTCTTTTTACCAATATATTTACAAATGATTTTCTCCATGTCTATACTAAATTCTGACATCCTCATCTAACAACAATTTTGAACATATCAGTTAGCTTGTGATGTCCGTACAGCTTTTTCCAGATTAATATTCCCACGTATGCTGAAACTAGCGATACAGGTACTAAAACAGGTAGGATAAATTTCCACAAAAGTTGTTCGAATATGATTACACTTTCAAAGGTAATTAGATCTATTCCAAAATAGGCTTTGAACATATTCACCGACCATGGAAAATAGAACGTGATAAAGAAGAGCGAGATGGCAATTGAAAAAATAATGCGTTGGTACTCTTTATTTGAAAAAATATGAAATAATTTGTTATTATCTTTGGTATAAATAGAAACAATATCTAAAGCTAAAGGTATCAGTAAGTTTAGAAGATAAAGAGGAAATAAGCCTACGAAATACATGTTTGAAATAATTGTAGCTAATGATTGTAATGTCATCAATGTTGCAGCTACAACTGTCATTCGAAAAGGAAAGGAAAGGCTTTGCACAGAGTAAAAAATTATAGCTGTAAATACAGCAGGGAGAGTTGATCCCAATACCAACGCAGCTATTGGAGAAGGATTAAAATCAAAGTATTGACCTTCGGAGAAAGGAAGCGTAAACATAAAGACAAGGTTGATCAGAATCATCCAAAGAATTCCATAACAAATCATTTCAGATATTATCTTGAGTTTTTTATGCGTTTGATACAAATGTGTTCCAATTAGTGCACCAATTATCGAAAGCAGCATTCCGCTTATCAGCATAAGATGTGGAGGACTCAGGAGACCATCAAATCCAAAATTTGTATGCCACCAATTATCAAATTGACCGGAGAATACTTCTACAAGACATCCTAAAGCAATTAATTTTAATGGATTAGGAATTTTATGATATATGGAAAGTGAGCTTTTTAGCGTAAGGTCATGTCTTATTGAATATATTAATCCTGAAAGTGTAGCAATCAAGGATAGGCCTACTCCTGAATATAACACTGAATGTGGCGGAGTGAAGAAAGATTCAACGTTAACAACTCCATGCCATATAATATCCCAATTAGCAGCTCCCACCTGCAGTGCTACTCCTATCGAAACCAGAAAATAGACCCAAAGTAAGCTGGATGATAATTCCTCATTCATTAAGTTCAAAATATAGAGTAATCATCCTTTGCACAAATTTATTCTTATCAGGACCGAAGAATTCGATATTTTTATACTTAAACTACCATAATCTTATACACTATAATCTACGTAATAGGAATGAAGGTGAATTTGTGCTGGATTTTTTTGAAATGGAAAAGGTCCTAGAAGAATTGGCGCGTTCATTAGCCGCTCCAAGTGCAACAACATGGTTTAAAGTAACGGGCAATAAGAGGCCAAACCCTGATGAATACAGGAAGAAGGTAGTTGAGTTTATGAACTTATTTGAGTCTTCGCTATCATTAGGATACCAAAACAACATAAATTCAAAAGATATCCTGGATTTTATCAAAAAAGGAGTCAGGGACCACGCCACTGTTGTTTTATCAGGCAAGAACAAAGATGTAGAAAAAAGATACAAGTATTATGTGGATTATGATTAAACACGTTGAACATGGGTTGATTATAGCACAACTTAATCTAACAAAGTTAAAAATAACAATTGAATCAGATTACACTAATATCATGTTAGTAAAATAATGAATTAAGTATGAATAAGAATGAATCAGCTAAGAAAAAAATTACAGGTAAAGAGTTATCCTCGCAAGACGAATATAATATTAAACTGGATACCTTAGTTGAGTTGTTAGACAGTAAAGGGATCTTGAGCAAAAGGGAATTTGAAAGAAAGTCAACTATGAGATTGCATGAAATTTCAAAAGCAAGGGGATTTGAGGATCTAGATGAAGAAATTTAACAATATTAAATTAGTGACCAAGTATGGACGGCGATTTTGTTATCAATCGATCTTAATTTCTATATTGGTTACTAAAACCAAAATTAATTACTACCTTTTGCGATAACGGAGAAATCATGTGGTGGATTGTACAATATATGCTAAACTGCCTTCATTCTCTTAAAAGAGAAGATTCCAATCAGAGTCATAAATACAGTAAACAATACTAGTATTCCAAGATCTAGTTCAAAAGAATACGTTCCCAAATGTAATATAGTATTTCTTAATGCATCTACTGAATACGTAGCTGGATCCACAAGAGTAATGAACTTTAGCCACATCGGTAAATCATCTATCGGAAATAGAGCGCCACTTAGGAAAAATAACGGAAATACAACAAAACTTACAATTAATTGAAATCCTTCCAAACTCTCGATATAGCTCCCAAAGGTTAGACCCAGCGATGTCAGACCAAATGAAAGTATCAATACAATTGATATGATTTGGAGTAACGATAGAACATCGTAATTTATTCCTAATGCCATACCAATTACTAGAATAATAGCAACTTGAAAAAGTGAAGTGGTCATACCACCAAGAGTTTTACCAATAAAAACTGTGGTTCTACTTGATGGAGCAACCATTACGCTTTTGAGAAAATCAAATTTTCTATCCCAGATTATATACGAACCAAAAAAAACAGAAGTGAAAATAACGGACATACAAATAATCCCAGGAAAAATAAACTTTTGATAATCTGTTCCTATTTGCAAGTTCGTTGATCCAAGACCAGATCCTATTACAAATAACCAAAGGAGGGGTGTAAAAGTCGAAGCTATAAGTCTACTCCTCTCACGTAGAAACACCTTAAATTCTCTAAGCCATAATGCATAAAGTTGTCCCAGTATTATATTTAAATTATGATTTCTTGTACTGAGCATATCTTTGCATAAACCCCCCTTCAGGACTGTCTCCGGATAAAGAATTCCCTGAAAATTTCAAGAATACGTCATTTAACGTAGGTTTGTTATATTCTATGGATTGCACACCCTCTAAATTTCTTATCAATCTATGCAAGTTTGAATTTACTTCATCCATGTAAATAATTACAGAATTGTCATTTTGCTCCACTCTATGCACAAAATCGAAACGAGTAAAATCTCTGGCAGAAGGAATTCCATCCGTGAAGGTTATTTTTACTATGTCACCACCGATTTCCTGTTTTAATTTTGACGGTGAATCCAATGCAATTATTTTTCCACTACTGATAAAGCCAATTCTATCACATAACATATCGGCCTCCTCCATGTAATGTGTAGTTAGTATTATCGTTACTTTTTCTTCTTTTACTATTTTTTTGATATATCTCCACATAGTATCTCTACTTTGTGGATCTAACCCCAGTGTGGGTTCATCCAAGAAAAAGACTTTCGGATGATGTAAGAGTCCTCTTGCTATTTCAAGTCTCCTTCTCATTCCACCAGAGTATTTCTTTACTTGGTCGTTTTTTCTCTCTTCCAACCCTACTAATTTTAAAACTTCTGAAATTCTTTTTTCTCTTATCTTACGAGGTATCCCGTAAAGTAACGCATGAACCTTAAGATTTTCATATCCAGTAAGCATATCATCGCTACTTGGTGCTTGAAAAACCACACCTATACTTTCCCTTACCTTAGTAGCGTCGTGCAAAACATCAAAACCATTTACAATAGCACCGCCTTCTGTTGGCTTTAGCAGAGTAGCTAGTATATGGATAAGGGTTGTTTTTCCTGCACCGTTCGGACCTAAAAGTCCAAATATTTCATTTTCGTTAACTTCAAAACTCAAACCTTGTAGAGCATAGAAATCTCCGTACTTTTTGACAAGATTTTTTATGATTATCAAGTGTTTTAAATTGTTCGCTAACCTATTAAAATATCCTTAGTAATATTTATCGTGTATTGATGGGTCATGTCAGTCAGAGCCTCTTGCCAATGTTAATTATATGGCAGGGTGGGGGTTAACTCTTCAAGAACGCTAATTACCATTTTCAGTGGAACATTATGAGCCTTCATTACTATCAGAGTTTGTTCCGGACCTGTTCCTTTCTGCCCACCTCGTAGATCTTTGTAAGTATACGTGCTGCCAATAGTAAATCCATTATCCTCAAATTGAGAACGATATTTATCTAAAAGCCTAGCAGGAACCTTTATGGTTCCTGCTATGTCTTCATTGTTTTGAGATACAGTAGTTGTATTATGCTGACCTTGCGAAGCTACAGTTATCGTACCCTTCATTACGAAATCTGGCACCTCTTTACTTACATTCGATTCCCAATATTGATAAGTACCTGTTTCATTTAATCTAATCGGACTTGAAGCTGTATTATATTTAAAAAATCCACTTTCAAAAATCTTTTCTGAATTACTATCATTGAGACTAATTTTGTGTCTATTTCCCACATCTGCATTCAACCATATTATACTCGTACTCTTGTCTACTATGGCATTTTGAGGTACGAATGGTTGATTGATTAGCGGTAACTGATTCTTAGGTTGATTAGTAGATTCATGTCCCTCGTTTGGAATTAATATTACAAGGTACTTTATTCCCAAAGAAATTGTCATATTCTTATCGGAGTAAATATTCTGTGCATGTGTGGTTGAGAAGTCTGCTCTCGATGATAACATGTTAGAGTGATATGGTGCTAAATCCTTGTCATTTATTATTGTGTTCGCTTGATCTTGTGGTTCAGCAGATCTGTTTACTTCAAGGTTGTTCGCTTCTAAAGATCCATTACTCTCGGCTCTGGAAATATCCTCAGTCTTGGGACTTGTTTCATCTTGTTCTGAGTCATAAGTCCTGGTTCCTATGATGTTTATGGTGTTATACCTCAATGCATTTAGGGAATTTTTACAATCTATTTTGGCAGTTATCTTATTTGTACCAACTTTAAGTTTGGAATAATCAGGGGAAAACGAATATTTCCACTGGCAAAAGTCATCCCCTCCGCTTGATCCAATTGCCGAAGCTTTCTGATATGGCTTGACATCATTTACAATGACCAAGACCTGACAATTTGATGATTGATTGTCTATCGATTTGCCAGTAATAGTAAAGTTATCAATTTCAATTGATACTTTGTCACCTGGTCTTGGACTGTGAATTTTAACCCCATGAATAGTAGGTCTATTTGCTGATGATTGCGAGTGAGCCATGTAAGCATTTAAAATAATAATGGTCGAAAACAATAAGGTTAACCCAACCATAATTAATATCATTATCCACAGAGGATTTGTCACAGACCATGAATTATGCACTCGAAAATAATGACTCATGATGTATATCATCCTACCATAAAAGTAGTTATTAATTATTATGGAATGCTAAGATTATGAATACGAAGTATTTTTGTTCATAATCCAATTTCTATTTTATATTTCATAATTCAAGTATTGTGGATTCGTCATATTCAAGCAGAATTTCATTTGTGAAGCAGTATTTTTAGATACTATTGAATTCAGGTATTGGCATAGCAATCCCGATTATCTCCACCTTAAATTTTCTCATGTTACTTTATTAAGAACCAAACTTCTATCAGGTTTATTGCGAAAGTCAACATAGACTCTTCTCGTATAGCAAACGTATTCTAGTGTCTATTAATCTGTATGCTCACCTTCAATTGCAAAAATATTATATCTGTGTTCTTTAGTGAAAGATCCTTTTGTCTAGATTCTTCGAGTTTGACTATAAATAAATAGTATTATGTAAATTTAACATACAATAGTTAATTTTAATACCCAGAATTTGGTGATAATTATCGTGTTTTTTAGAAGGAAAAAGGAAGCAGCTGAAGTAAGAAGGAGAAGAATAGTATTGACGAAACAGATTACAGATAGTGTTATAACTTACGCAAAGTCATGGCATCCGAATGAGGGAATATTGATTTTGCAAGGTAAAAAAGAGAAAAATGTCATCAAAGCAACAGGCTTGATTATTCCACCCTTCTCGACGCATGGCCCTTATTATTCAGGTTTTCCTGTATATGAACTTCCTTTTGATTTATCATATATCGGAACCATACATTCGCATCCGAGTCGATCCAATAAGCCATCATTA
>DATADQ010000080.1:0-3326 GCA_036258455.1 Nitrososphaeraceae archaeon
ATGGAGGACAAAATACCTGTCATAGTCGATGCACATGTAGATCCATTTGAAGCACCGTTACCTCCAAAAATAAGTATGGAGTTCGTTAGAAATATTGCAAAGGCATTTACAAAAGGACAACCTTATGCAAAAGAAATTGGCCTGACTTTATCAATCGATCAATTACATGAAAAATTAAGGCAATTGCATTCACATAAACAAGAAAATTTAAAGTAGTTTAATAATAAAAGTCAAGTTTACAAGGATAGGTACATAATACACAAAATCAATATTCGCTATCTCATCGCTAAACAGAATTTGAAAATGAATATCATCGTCTTGGTGTGGAGACATTAATCATACGTCTTGAAGCCTTGGCCGGGATTTGGACCCGGGACCTTTGCCTTACCAAGGCAACGCTCTACCAGGCTGAGCTACCAAGGCATCCTGAAAACAACACATAGAAAAAAAGTAGGGTTTCATTAAGATATCTAATAATAAAAATACCATCTATAACGTTTAATTACCATCTATTTATCAAATCTGATTGGTTCATGCGGGGGTTGTAGAGCCTGGCCAAATAACAAAAAGATTTGGAAACGCAGGACTTAAGATCTTATAAATGGGGGATCCTGTCCTTTAGGGGTTCGTGGGTTCAAATCCCACCTCCCGCATCCACGTAAAGAGCTGTTCATCATATCAACTTAGGAGTTGCTGTTCTAATTAGTTTTTTAATTAATTTTTCAACTAATGTGTTAAAGGGTATTCAGGGCAACTATAAGTCGGTTGTCCTAGTTCAATCATCTTGTTTGGTTGATATTCATAAAAAGAACAGGATGACCATATTATTAATTAGAATTACTAAGAACTAGCAAGAGTAAGATAAATTGATTACATTACATTTTCAGACAATTTTAGTTCCATTTAGGAGAAATAGGTCACCGTGCCAAGATCTATCATGCATTACAATTGCCAATTAGAAATAATGAATAATTAAATATGAAAAAATGTACTACTAAGCTATGGTGATAAAAAGATCTTTAGAGATGATTTCTAAAACTTATGAAAAGCTACAAAATAATGTTAGCAAGTATAAAAAGCTGTCAAGTAAACCGCTTACTGCATCAGAAAAAATTCTTGTGGGTCATATTCATAATTCAAATATAAATAAAAAAATTCAATCCGGATCGGATTACATCTTACTAGATCCAGACAGAGTTGCATTGCAGGATGTAACAGGCCAAATGACACTCTTACAATTCATGCAATCAGGTCTGAAAAGAGTAGTTGTTCCGACTACAGTTCATTGTGATCACCTAATTCAGGCAAGGAGTGGTAGTGAGGCCGATACTAAACTGGCTCTTTATGAAAATAATGAAGTATACAAATTTCTTGAATCAGCTTCAAGTAAATATGGGATTGGATTCTGGAAGCCAGGTTCGGGAATAATTCACCAAGTAGTTCTTGAAAATTATGCCTTTCCAGGAGGTTTGATCATAGGTACTGATTCACATACACCTAACGCGGGTGGTCTTGGAATGATTGCTATAGGTGTCGGTGGTCTTGATGCTGCTGAAGTAATGGCAGGAATGTCTTGGGAACTTTTGTATCCAAAACGTATCGGTGTGTTACTGACTGGTAAACTAAATGGGTGGACATCACCAAAGGACATAATACTTTATGTAGCTTCCAAACTTACAGTGTACGGAGGAACGAATGCAATTATAGAATACTTTGGTGCTGGATCAAGGACCATTACCTGTACAGGTAAGGCGACTATTACAAACATGGGGGCAGAAATTGGTGCGACTTGTTCTATATTTTCGTATGATGAAAAGATGGAGACTTATCTTCGGGCTACAAGACGTGAAGGGATCGCAGATCTAGCAAATAAGTACGTAGATTTATTTACACTAGATAAAGAAATAGAGGAAGACATTACTAAAGATAGAGAAAAAGCTCACTATTATTTTGATCAATTGATTGAGATAGACCTCTCTAGTCTTGAACCGTATATAGTTGGCCCGCATACGCCTGATTTAGCAAGACCCATATCGAAAATGGCAAGTGAAGTCAAAAAGAATAACTATCTTGATACAATCTCTGTGGCACTAATTGGAAGCTGTACAAATTCATCGTACGAGGATATGTCAAGGGCCTCTGATATTGCCGAACAAGCTAAGTCGAAAGGAGTAAAAGTGAAGGTTCCTCTCCAAGTTACCCCAGGATCTGAAATGATTCGCGGAACAATCGAAAGGGACGGACAGATGAAAGCACTAACGGATATCGGAGCAAACGTACTTGCAAATGCTTGTGGTCCATGTATTGGACAATGGAATAGAGCCGAGCTTAAGAAAGGAGAACCTAACACTATAGTAACATCTTATAATAGAAATTTTCCGGGTCGTAATGATGGAAGAAGGGAAACAATGAACTTTATTGGCAGTCCGGAACTGGTAATAGCTTTAGCTTTAGGTGGTAGGCTCTCATTTAATCCTTTAGTTGATGAATTGACCGCAAATGATGGAATTAAATTCAAACTATATCCTCCCAAAACCGCACCAGAGATCCCATCTAATGGATTTGTATACAATCAAGATATTTACATTCCACCTACCAAAGAATCTCAAAATGTGGAAGTACTAATCGATCCAAATAGTTCCAGACTACAAAAACTGGAACCATTCTCTCCATGGGACGGAAAGAATTTTGAAAAGTTACCAATTCTGGTTAAGATCAAAGGTAAGTGTACCACTGATCATATTTCACCTGCTGGTCCTTGGTTAATGTACAGGGGCCATTTGGACAAAATAAGCGATAATCTTCTTCTTGGTGCCGTTAATGCCTTTCATGAAGATCAAGTTGGAAAAGGTAAGAACATCCTCAATCATGAGATCGAATTACTTGCCCATATAGCACGTGAATACAAATTAAGAAAAATAAAATGGATAATAATTGGCGATAGTAATTACGGTGAAGGAAGCAGTAGAGAACATGCAGCAATGACTCCACGTTATCTAGGCTGTTGTGCAGTAATTGTAAAGAGCTTTGCAAGGATACACGAGACAAACCTAAAAAAACAAGGAATACTTGCTCT
Organism: Nitrososphaeraceae archaeon; assembly: GCA_036258455.1. GTDB lineage: Archaea > Thermoproteota > Nitrososphaeria > Nitrososphaerales > Nitrososphaeraceae > TA-21. The sequence goes on from DATADQ010000080.1 coordinate 3,077, forward strand.
TACTTTTGTAAACCCAACAGACTATAAAAAGATATTAGAGGATGATAGATTAAGCATATTAGATCTTAAAAATTTCCAAGAAGGTAAACATCTTAAATGCATTATCCATCATAGTAACGCTACAGATGATGAAATCTTGTTAAGGCATTCATACAACTCGTCACAGATAGAATGGTTCAAAGCTGGTTCAGCGCTTAATTTGATGCGTACTAACTGATTATCATTACTCGAATTTTTTTGTTAAATATTT
>DATADQ010000081.1:0-2369 GCA_036258455.1 Nitrososphaeraceae archaeon
CAGGAGATAAACCCTTAACATGTTTAATGACTGTGTTTTCCATATGTTTAATATGCCAATCTTTCATGGGAAAATTATTTCGAGTCAAAAGAATCAATAATATTTGTATTAAGGGTTATATAATATATTATTATTTTATTACGCAACACAATAAAAAGCATCATTATGTGTTAATATTCTCATTATTACATGAACAATCACTAAACAGCAGGAGTATTTTAAAACTAGATGTGCTATAATCGAGCTAGAACCATTTTACTAATGGAGATATCACTAAACATTTAATCATGAGGTAGTGTCGTTGGTGATACAATCACAAACAGTAGTTTTGCTCTAGCTTCGTGATACGTTGACGTATTGAAAAACCTAACCCAAATCATTTCAAAAGTTCCAATGATAAATTTACTCTATGCATTTGAAATTGCACCTATTATCTAGGTATATGTTGAGTAGTTAGTATTTTTCAGGAAATCCGTCTAGGTCGTCATCATCAATGAGATGTTTATTAAAAGCATCTCCAGCTAGTCCAAGAATAATTTAGAGGTCCTCATTTAGATTCGTTTTAAGATTTTTTTTATTGCTTTATTGGCTATACATACTTTAATATTCATCGGATTGCAGATAATTTGAAATATTGGGTATAGATGGACACTTGATTGCAACAAGATTTTTTTCTTCCAAGAATGCATCAAGCTATGACAGGATTGTTAAATTAACAACATTTTGTAAAGATTCATCATGGAAAAAGGAGATGATGCGATTTATAGATGGAAAAAATAATTTGATTCTTGATTTAGCATGTGGTACGGGGATCCTTTCTTCATTCATTAATTATGAATCGACCAATTCTAGGATTATCGGGACTGATCTAACCTTTGAATACCTAAGACGGGCGAAAGACCGACAAAGTTATATGCTCTTGACCAATTCCTTGGCGGAATTTCTTCCATACAAAGACGATAGTTTTGATGTCATAATTTCTTCATATCTTGCTAAATATACAGAGTTATCGGCCATGGTAAGGGAACATTGGCGAGTTTTGAGAAAAGGTGGAATTGTAATTATTCATGACTTTACTTATCCTAACACAAGAATGATGAGAATCTTATGGCATTCTTATTTTCAAATCCTGAATGAATTGGGCAAAGTAATCACTTCATGGAGAGATGTGTTTTCTAGTCTTGACAAATTAATACAACTAAATCCTTGGGTAAATGATCTTGTCAGAGAGCTTGATCTGACGGGATTTACATCCATCTCTAAGAAATATTACACTTACGGTACCTCTGCTATAGTCTGTGCGAAAAAATAAATGAAAGATCAAATAGCCCGCCTAAATGAATGGTTTGTTCCACAATTTGGTCCAATAAAATTCAGAATTTTTGTTGGGATGTTGTTTCTTCCTTATACCGGAATGTGTATTTCTTTTTCAATCGTAGGATCACTTCTCTCTCCAACAACAATAATGTGGGATAGGATAGTTGCAATTGTCATAATTTACTTTGCAGCTCTAGGTATTTCTGCACATGCTGCAGATAACATGGGATCAAAAAAAAAGCCATGGGGAGATCTTTTTTCGAATCTAGAATTACTAATAATGCTCGTATGTGGATTAGTTGTAGCTTATGCCATTGGAGCATATTACATCATATTTTATGTTCCTTTATTACTTCCAATTGCAATCCTGGAAGGTTTCTTCTTGTTTGCGTATAACTATGAAATTTGGAACGGTTTCTTTCATAATAATTTCTGGTTTGCAGTATCATGGGGTAGCATGCCATTATTAGCAGGATACGTCATGCAAACAAATTCAATATCATATGTTCCACTATTGATATCTACGGCAGCTTTTCTAATCTCGTATATTGAGATAAAACTTTCACGAAGATATAAGGAATTTAGACAAACTCAAGATGTGATAAGATCTAAAAAATTAGAATCCAAATTAAAAATTATTAGCATCACCACAATATTATTTTCTGTCGTGTTCTTGATTTTCAGGGCACTCCAGATCACTTTTTAATTTTCAATTTCATTATCAATGTGATGGATAGAATATATCAGGTCAAAAATCATCATTTTATCACTAATAATGATATTTTCAAGCTTGAAGTAATCTCGCACAAAAAATTTGATCTTGTACAAAGAATACTGTTAATTGATTTGGGAAATACCCAACAACTTTTGGAGGTAATAAATAACACGGAAACAGCAATAAGAGTAATAGAGCAAACTGAAGAAAAAAATATTATTAGTAGAAAGTCATGTATAATTTCTTCTACAAATAATGTTTTGGCTTTCGCGAATTCGAAAATCTATTGTAGAAAAATACCACTTGACGTCTTATCTGAGATTCGAGATTGTAAAAG
>DATADQ010000082.1:0-3321 GCA_036258455.1 Nitrososphaeraceae archaeon
GCTGATTCTAACGGATGTGGAGGGATTGTCTAGACTGGTTAGGATACCTGCCTTACACGCAGGTGGTCATGGGTTCGAATCCCATTCCCTCCATGCTAGTCACGAGTTTAGAGATAGCATTTTCTTGATAGATCCCCCGACACCAGTCGGATGGGAGACGAGAGTTAATTCAAGGGAGTATTTCATGTCTAGATTTTTCTAATGACTCATAATCCAGAATCCCTTTAGCTAGATATTCCGAGACACGCAGTTCTATTAGTTCCTAATGATCGGTGATGTTTTGAAGTAATATAGATCAATCACAGTACACGTCTACTACGACGTTATTTCATGCTGTCAATGTCGAACGGTTGACGTAATGAATTCAACATGTATATCATCTTTCTGATATATCTCTCCTTTGACGGAACCGTAGCCAACTTTCCGTGGTAAAACTCAACTAGGTGATCTATCAAACAATTAACTCCCAGCTTATTTTCTTCTCCTGAATACAAATTAGCGAGTACCATTGAGTACCAATACTGTACCAGTGCATCTTCTCCGTGTTTTGATTCCAGATCTGTTACAAAAGTGAAGTTAGAATGACATTTTCTACAGAGGCCAAAATGAGCCTCAGATGTGCTTCCCTCAATTAAATGACCGCATTTGGCTTTCATCATACTGTGTGACTATACTCTTACAATCAGGGCATATTAATATTGTAGAAATGCATATCAGATAGTAGATTAGTTAAGAGTTCAATTATGTTTGAAGTACCTAATGGTCATGCTTTTTTAATTCATGTGATGAAGAGGAGTTGCGGGTGAATCCATCTAGAAATCTATAATATATATACGACAAATTTATTTCTTTATTTAGCATGACTTTCCGTCCAATGGGCCATAAAATCCGCAATTAAGGGTTCAAGGTCAGTCTTTTGAATATTTCTAGTTCGACTCTTCCTACCAAACATTCTCCCTAACGTGATGCATTTCCAGCACCCTACGATGGGAATTAGAGGAGCGATATAATAACCCGCATATTTTCCACTGAAGTTCCAAGCTTCCCCCACTATACAATATTTGGAATCATGAACTAACATGTCTCTGTCTTCCTCTGAAAGTCCAGAATTTAGCCTTTCTGCCCATTTAGGGCAGAGCTCTTCAAAATTTAACTTTTTACTTAGATTTTCACCACAATGCTCTCTGGGCATTTTTTGTAGAAGAGATGCATGCCTCCAAAAGTGAATTCTTTTCATGTGGACATAATATTAGATAGCAATTAATATTAAAGTTCACCATGTGTTCACAAACGTAAATAGAAGGGGACAAATGAAAAATAGCTTCTCTAACACTGGTCGCAAGACTAGCATAGTGATACATCAACTCTCTCTCCTATCGTTAAACCAAAAAGGGTAAATCTCATAGAATCCATGACGATCACCATGTTGATACCCGTACTTCCACACACACTGCCATCTGGTAATCTAAATATGAGAACTGATTGAGGTTTATCTTTAATTACAATTCGGGCAACACCCTATCAACATGACTCTCAATGTACGAAAGGGTCTTAGGGTTTATGGGAACCAAAATGGCAATGAACATCGTAAGCAATAAGAATTCCTTAGGGAGAGGGTCGAATTATGTTGTGTCTGGAAATCGTAATCGACAAATTTCAGATAATCCCAGGCTCGACGACTATCAAAATGAATATTATACATAGAACTACTTTTCCTCCGATGGTAACAGAAATGCCTAACTCTGAAAGAGCTTCACAGCCTTTATACTGAGATTTATTGAAAAAAGAAAAATTGCCCACGCTGCGAGGGAGCCTATCATTGATGCTTGATAAGGCTCCACTATAGACAACTGTAGTAGCTTATAATGAATTGCTATCTTCAAAAGAGAGAATATTACCTCGGAAATAGAGAAAGCGGCTAGCAGTTTCTTGACATCACTCATTATTTTTTGTCGGGATTTTCTTCCAGTTAATGGATCAATGTATCTATTTCTGTTGTCTAAGTAAAACAATAGTGCAAAAAGAGGAATGTAGATTGCGTATTCTACAGACAAAGTCACTATTGAATTAGCTAGATTATTGGGATCGTACTGTGAATAAAACTGATAAAAATGGCTCCCCCAAAGAAAGCGAAGATCCCCGAGAAGAGTATGTTCTTGTTAAGTAGGATATAGTTTCTGTACTTCTGATAGAATCGCTTAACACTCACCCACCTGCTACTTAACAATTAATATTTTCAATTCCAAAAATCGCGGGACAGCCTTATATGGATTATACTTCATTTTCAGGGTAACGGTTGCTATAAGACAAGAAGCATTAAATGGTTTTAAAGGACTAGAAAATAGAAACAAAAGATATATGAAAGATTTATGATAGCATGACTTGTTGATAAATACAGTCAGGTATTATCGAGAAGAGCAGGAAAAAGCTACGATTGACAGACAAAGTGAACCTACTGTTAAAATAGTCTCTTACAGGAAAAAAGAAATTTTGTCTATTATTGGATGAAAAAGCAATTTTTTTAGGAACGAACTGAGAAACCATAGCATAATGAAAAAGGGTTATATGTATTGCATTGCTCTTGCTGCAGGAATTTTGATTGCGCTATTTTTCTATTATACCCAAATAAATCGTCCCACTTTCGCTCTTGAGGTGGATCCAACTAGAGACACAACAGATATTTCCGGAGTCATGTATCGAATCCGACTGACGAATGTTGGCTTAAATGAGCTTACCGGAATAGTAGTCAATCTGGGCGGAACTGACATTCAGAATTTGACTTCACTAGACACTGGCCAATCTTACTTTTTCTATCCAAAACCCGATACGGCAGTAACCAAAGTAGAGGTTAGTACAAATGAGGGGGTTTTTGTTCAAAGTGATTTTCGCTCTCCAACCAAGGTTCTTGGCTTGCCGGGTGCTGGTCGGTAAAACTGAACTAGCTTGCGCTATATGCCACCTTTGTCGGCTTTTGCCCCGTAACTGAGGATGGTATTTCGAGTCAGATTTTTTGGCGAAGTTATTTACTTGTATCTACAGTGCCTTAACTAATCCTTCGATTTGCTTCGTAAACGGGTGTTCAGGACACCTTAGTACAGTAAAAAACTCTCTGCGTGAAAACTGGATGTCACAATAGCACGGAATTGTAATGATTGCCGGAATACCAAGGTCAGAGGATAACCTTTTGACAAAGTCGACTTCATTCAATGGCTGCTCTAATTTATTCAATAAGGTCTTTCCCGCTTGAGGAACCGAAGTTGATTCTACGGTAGGGACCGTCTCAGTGCGACTCGCCACCGCTGCAGGAACACAGTAACCAGC
>DATADQ010000083.1:0-5923 GCA_036258455.1 Nitrososphaeraceae archaeon
TCGGTCTCTGGCGCGACTAACAACTATTACACACCCGATATCGTTCGCAGACATAATATTGCATGCACTCATAATATTTTGATCCTCGAAATCAGTTTGCACTTTTGGATTCATTAACTTTGAAACCGATACAGTTTCTGAACTCATTTAAGAATTGATAGGAGTTACTGTATTTATTTCTGATGGATTCAGTGTAACGCAGAGCACGAGTTTGTTAAGAATTCCTTTAAGCTTTAGATAAGATTATTTGGTTCCGGTGTTGTTGAAAGCTATTGAAAATCTTAGTTCCTCATGATGGATCATCAGTGTCTGATAAGGCATTAAGAAAAGCAATCTTGTTTGCAAAGAAATTGAATTACGAAATTTTATTACTTCACATAATAGACCTTAGGCTGTTACAATCTGATTCGATTCTGAAATACATAAATGAAAAAGCTGCACTAGACAAGGCTAAGACACAAATTTTGAAATATTTGAAGGCAGGAAGCGAATCTATGTTGAAAAGCAGGATTGAAGCAGCCAACAAAGAAGGTGTGAATATTCGATTTACATTAGGAATTGGATCCGCACCTGAAGGAATTGTCAATGTTGCAAAGAGTGAGAAAGTAGATTTCATTATTATAGGCAGTAGAGGTTTGTCTAGCGCAGACAGAGAACCAACTAAACTGAGAATTTTAGGTAGTGTTGCGAGAAATGTTTCGGAACTAGCCGAGTGTCCAGTAATGATAGTAAAGTGAGCACTAGAAACTTAAATTAACATTCATCCATAATAAATCTACAAATTGAAATGATTCCAGAAGATAAGAGCAAAAAGTCCGGTACAAAAATCGGATATCGCTTTTCAAAAAATATGAATTTACCATTTGTCCGTTGAACACAGATCAGAATTCTTGCAATGGGTGGCACGATAAAATAGCTGTGTCAAGTGTGTGATTCTAATGTTCTTTTGCTCATTTCTGACATCTATATTCAAAATCATGGTGGACCCTTAATCTTATATTGTTTAAGAAATATCCCACTATATCCAACTTACTGTAACACATAGCGTGCATTGCAATTCATAGCAAGCCTAGTGTCCTTATACATTCAAATTCAAATGATACTCATGACTGAATCTTACATCAGAGAAATGTCTGGTAGAAACAAAAAATTCCTGATATGGAATTTCATGAATGAATTATGCGATAAATATAAAGAAGCACGCAGTAAGCATATTCCAACTGTGTTTAACATACAAGATTTCAAATCATTCAACCTTCCTATTTTCTCTCAAGACAAGAGTTTCTTTTTTGAGACACTTAAAGAATATGAACGAGCCAAAGGCTTTATAAAAATCAATGATGATAACGTCGCACCAACAACAAAAGGTTTGCTTCGATTGATGCTAGCTCAACATGATTGGGACTGAATATCCACAAATTATTATTCTATTATAAACACTTTGGTGTATATTTTAACATATTCGTAGTCTGATATGCCGATAAATTAGTATTATCAACTAAATTGTTCGGCCAGCTAGAAGGACCAAAAATTTTTCTAATTTAAAATGAGGAGGGAAGAAATAAATTCTCGGTTGATGTATTAAATAATCAAACTAATGTCAACCTCAAGCCAAAATAAATGCAATGAATGTGGTGAGTCGTTTGATTCACCGAAAGAGTTGGACAAGCATCTAAGGCTCAAGCACCGGTCTTTAATAAGAGAATAAACCTCCTGTCCAACATAGGAAGAACGAATTATTAAGGTAGTATCAAGCTATTACGGAAGTTATGAGGGCAAAAAAATTTTGTAGCAGTTCTGATACTAATCAGGGTATTATTTATATTTAAAACTACCAAACTTTTGAATTTTGTCTAGTCGTTTATCTTGATCGATTCAGCACAAAAGCCTAGGGTTATTTTAAGGCTTTGAATATTGTACGACTCAACGGACTTTCTGCAATTTTTACAAGATTATGTTTCTGTGTACCGACCTGTGTTAAAATTATTCAATAATTAAAGTTGACGTTATCTAATTCGTTACTTCCTTATTATTCACCTCGATTGTACGAACATTCTTTATACATACATTTCTAACGAGATCATGTTCAGTGACTTAACCTGCGGGTTTAGCGTTTCTATTAACAACAAGCAGTTAACAAGCAGTGAACTTACTTTTTTATCCTTCATTTCCTTTGCAGAGTTTTGAATAGAGACCGATTCTTCTATTGTAAATACATTTTTCCTCATCAGGTCACTTACAATTGTGGTCATTACTAGAGTAAACACCCCTTACCTTTTAAGATATTTGTATCAGGCACTTTTACTTTAACCGAATCAAATGAATATATCTATATCTGATTATTTCTGATTTGCTCAATACCTTCTTCAGTTATTCTGATTTTTGGTATTCCGGCATCGATGCTTATGAAGCCATCTTTAACTAAACACTTTACTACGTCATCTACTTGGTTCTTGTCTAGTAATCCTATTTCTTCTCCAATTTCATATTTATCAAAGTAACCTATTTCATTGTCATCGGTTTTTTCATAAACTTTTAACAGAAATTTACCGATAGTTTCGTTAGACATGCTCCATTGCAACTCTCATGTCAAGTTCGTCATATCATCATAAATAAGTTATGTTTGGCTATCGGCACCAAGCACCAAGTTTGACTCAATATAGCATGCAAAGATATAGTCCATAGCGCTTCATGTTGTTATCCGTTGGCTATGCATCATGTATGTTCCGATAAGTATGAAAGCGCCAGCAGAGATTACAATAGCAATGATTCTTCTGGTCAGCCAATAGGCATAAACAATTGTGAATGTATGCCACCTCCCATCCGTCAATAATGTTGAAGCATACCATCCGAGTAATTCGAGTATAAGTAAGATTCCAACAATGATGAATGTTACTCCTAGGCTATATAGCACTACCGCTGGTAACGCATGTTTTCTAACTTTCACCTTTTCAGCCTTACTCATCAGTTATAATTCAGAACCAAAGAATATAATAGTAAAGAGTACAGTGCAATGCACTAAATTATCGAAATATTATAGAAATAATTGATTTTGATTCAAACACACTCACTGGTGGAACCAGCTTCTAGTAACTAAAATCGCTCCTGCAAAATTATGTCGAACGTTCTTGGAACTGGAGACGGAAGTATAATTTTCTATGATGATTTCCTAATAATTTTGTCCTAAATGAACGTAATTCAAAAATTGACAAAGGAATATAGCTAGCTCGACAGGGAGTTTTAAATTCTGTTTGCGACAGGACAACTGAAATTTTGGACTAAAATTGTCTTGAATAATAGAAAATTTAATTCTGCAAATGAAATAAACCCAAATTCTCCTCTGATAAAAGAAATTGCCAAAGATTTCTATATAATAACAATTATGGTTCATTGTAGGTCTAAATGTTAATTAGAAACATACTCGCCGCACTAGATGGTTCCGAGCCTTCGTCTGAGGCCAGCGTTCACCCGACCGGCTTAGCCAAAAGATTTCAGGCAACATTGATTGCAATACACGTTATTGACCCAAAGTATAGGCATTTGGAGACTGCTCTGTCACCAAGGCCTGGAAGATTCAAAGAAATTTTGATGTTAGCAAAGCAGGAAGCTTATCAGCACTTGGATAACGTTAAACAAAATGCTTCAATTAGTTTAGCTAATCTTGGTGATGGATTAAATTGAGGATATTAATGGTTTCAACTGAATATCCTCCCATGCAAGGAGGTGTAGGTCGATATTGTAAAAATTTGGTAAACTCATTAAGAAAAAAAGGTCTAGAGTTATTGATCGTCTGCAATGAACGTGGAGAAGGTGATTTTAGTGGAATATCCCCTTACAATACCAATAATTCCGAAGTACTCTTAAGATTAGTTAAAGATGTCCAACCTGATATCGTGCATGTCCAATACGAACAAGGATTATATGGCATGAGTCTAAATGCGCTACTTCCTGAGGCAACAACGACAAACATAGAGCGGTTTTATGATTGTTGTAAGGTTCCTATTGTTAGTACTCTTCACTCGGCGTATACTTTTGACCAGTGGATGAAACTAATAGTCCCATTGGAGAACAGAATACTAGGTAGATTTGGCACACTTCTTGGCATGGCCTACGACTACTGGACCCATTTAATAGATTACCAATCATTTACATCTTTGGTCAAACAAAAGATCGGTCTTAATAGATATGGAATAGTTTTTTCTAAATATCTGGCGAACCTTATTCCTGGTAGCCATTTAATTTATCATGGGGCAGAGCCAAGTGCTCCGAATCCTGGAAGTAAGGAGGAGGCAAGATTAAAATTTTCTCTTCCTGAAGGAGGTAAAATTGCACTTGCTTCGGGATTTGTCACCGCAACAAAGGGATGGGATCTCCTTAATAAGATGAACGTTCCTGAAGGATGGAACATCATTATTAATGGTTCTAAAAATCACTATAATGTGGAAGAACGTAAAACCAAATTTAACCGCTCTGATATAATTGAACTTCAGGAAGGGTTCCTTAATGAGGAACAAATATCATTACTTTTTTACGCCGCTGACGCAATTATTCTGCCCTATAAAGTAACTTCTGGTTCAGGCGCCATGTTCGATGGCTTTGCTCACGGACTTCCGTTCATTTCGAGCGACATTCCTTTTTTTAGGGAATTTCAGTCCCCCGACATCCAAATCAATTTTCCATGGCACTCTTTACGCTAGAGCAAAATTTGGATCGGTATAAGAACACAGTGGAAATGTTTAGCAAGAAACTCCTTTGGAAAGAGATAGCAAAGAAGCATATCATGTTGTATAATCTAATTGTTAATGATCCAAATTCTCCACTTTTGAAAGAAAATCTCTTCAAGTACTAATTCATGTTTCAATATCATACGTATTCAACACTATAGAGATTTACTCAAGAATTCCATGATTCAATTAAAACTAAAAATAACCCAAAACCTGGTCCTGATAAAACCAATGAGTGGGAATTAAAAGAAGTTTTAAATTGTCTATCAAGCTCTCTAATCTAGATTGATTGATTCGTTCATACACTTCCTTAAAGTTTGAAGAGAAATTATCGCCATTGAATTCCAAAAAAAATTAGGATTTTTATAGATGGTATTGAATATGTCTTTCTGAGTCGATATTCCAGTCATTTTGTTATTCTTGAACATTCAATTCTTGTCGGGAATCCCTGTATCATTACTAGTAACAGAAAATGAAAATGGGTCATGAGCAAGTGCCAATATCTTTGGAAAAAGGCCATACAATAGTACTGGTCATAAATTTTTAAGTCTACGATTTACGGCTGCGATAACACTTTGTAACATTGTTTTATATCCAAGCTATACTTGCTTTTGATGTCGTTTAGGAATATCATTTATTATCTACAACATAGTATCAGCTTGAGATAATTTGTTTATCATGTCCTCCAATACGACTTTATCCTCCACGCTCATGGGAATAGAATAAACCAAATTTTTTAGAGGATTGGCTGCTACTTTTTCCTTCCCTTGAACTCTTCGCTGGTTGATTTAGGGTCTTCCATATGATTTGAAATAATACGAAACAGGATAGGATTTACCTATTTTCTATGGTTATGAATAGGTTATTATGCTAAGTATTAAGATTGGCATTTTTGTGGCAGACTCTTAAAATATTGGTCACCATTACCGAATATGTCAATGATGAATAAGGTTACTGAGTCCGTCTCTGTTTTTTCACAAATCAAGGACAATTGCGTGATTGCCATTTCTGGCTTTAACTTGGCCACCACTCCAGAATATCTTATTCTTGAACTATATAGACACTACAATGAATTTGGACATCCAAAGAATATGTTTATTGTGTCAGATGCACTTCCTGCAGTACCTAACAGGGCTCTTGACTCAATTGCTGAAACCATATACAAAGATGAAAATCAAGAATTTCTACGGGGTATGTTG
>DATADQ010000084.1:0-2857 GCA_036258455.1 Nitrososphaeraceae archaeon
AGAACCACTTGCAAGAACAAATTCAACTTCTATTCCATTATTATATCTGATTACATGTTCGAATCCTTCATTACCATTATGTGCAAATTCTTGACCGTAACGTCCATATTCAGTTTTGCGACTACCATCTGCTTTTTCATAGCTGTCAAACACTACTGTGCTTCCCTCCTGTACATCTACAGCGACCAAGAGTAGTCTGGGTTCTTTTTTCTCATAACTGGTCGCTATCGGGAATTTTGCAAATTTCTCTAGACTTTGCTTCAATGGTTCGTTACTATAAATGTACCACACATTAGAAGGATCTAAAAACGTCTTATCCCTAACAGTCTGAGAGGGTCTGAATACATTAGGTACTCCATTAAATATGAACTGCTTTGTATTGTAATATCTTCTAGCTGACTCGCTTGTAGCTACAACATTGTTAAGATAATGAGAATAATCCCACCATTGAGTAAAACCTGGAACTTTATCAACAACTGATTCGGTAGCCAAATGTTCCCAGAATTCAATTAACCTTTCCGCAGATCCTCTCCAAGTCTTTTTTTCTTTCACATAACTTACCAGAACAGATGCATTCATAGCACCTATGGACGTGCCAGCAACAATATCAAATAACGGTTTATCTTTCCTTCCTATATTTTTGTCTCTTTCAGAAGCCAATTCATAAAATGCCTTGTAAGCGCCGGCCTCATACGCTCCTAGTGAACCACCTCCTTGGAATACTAAAGCTCTTTGAAAATCATTAGGAGATTTCAACGTTCAGTAAGAGAAAAAAAGTGAGACTATAAGTACGTTTTTATAGTTTTACAGGCTTGCCCTGCTGGAGTAATAACTTTAACCAATCCAGCTTCAGGTTATTTAAAACTGTCCATGCTTCCAAATATTGTCCATGCTTCCTTGATTTTGCCATCTTGAAAATGAAATATCTCGACGCCTTGAGTCTCAAACTTCTCATTAGTTGGTTGATTACCAGCAAGTTCCTTTACAAATGTGCCTTTCAAGGTCCATCTCATCGCAAGTTTATCTTGTTCCCCAAATGAATCTACTATTGTGATATTCATATCAGGAAATGCCTTGAGATCTTCGCCTATCCACTGTTTGAAATTTTCCAGACCTTTAACTTCTTCCACCCCATGATATGATACATCACTAGTAACAAAGTTTTTTGCCTCTTCTATTTTTCGTTCGTTAAATATAGTCTGAACAAATTTTTGAGCAACTGCCTTGTTATTAGCTTCTGTCATGCCCTCATTCCTTTAAAGCTACCATTAAAGGTTTCCATTCGTCCTTTAAAATAATGAATAAGTAAAAACCCGATGGCTCTATTAACTAAGAACTAATGAAAGTGCTTATTATTCGACCATTAATTAATTTCCTAACTTAGAGGACTTTAGAATTATATCATCAAGCATCAAGCGTCCTGAAATTTAATGCATTCTAAATATTTAGTGTACTAATAGCTGATATTGGGATTTATAGTTTCGCTAATAAATCCATCTTCATTTTCTGAAATTCTTCCTCGGATAAAATCCCTTGCTTTTTAAGATCCGCTAACTTTTGCAGTTTCTGAGTTACGTCTTCCTGACCGGATGATTGTTGAGGTTTTGATTGAGCTTGTTGTTCGTATTGCTGTTTCATCTGATCCATTTCACGCTGGTGAGCCGCTTCTTGAGCTTCCATTTCTCTGCCTGCACGATTTCTAGCTATCCCTGCACCTATTGCCGCTGATGCCCATCTACCTCTCATAATATCGATTAGGATATCAATGATAAATAAACCTATCTAAACAAGTTTGAAATCGGCTATGATAATAGAAACTATCTCATAACTTTAACTTACGATCTGCAAGCATTTTTTCTCTCATTCAATAAGTATTGATTATAAGTTTAGCTCTTCAATTCTGTTTCAAATCAACGATAGTTTTTCTCATTTTGCTTTACGATTTCTATTGATGTACATTTAAAACAGCTCATGATGATAACGCCTGTCTTAAAGAATTAGCATGATGATCCGAGACCAATTTTACGAAGACCAAATTGCTGGGAATAGAAATATTTCTGATTGACGCGTGATACTCGTCTACTAATCTCATTATAGGTGAATTCGATGATTCTAATGAATTCAATATAGTATACCTTATATTAGTAACGTTACACTTCTTTATTGTGTTGTAAGGAACATTTTCAATGGCGGCCATAACAAAGGCATTGGGCATATCTTCTTGAATATCTTCTTCTATATCCTCCCAGTCATCCATTAGATCAAGCAAGGCTTGATTATAATGAAGAACTAAGGAAACATTTTCACTAAAGCTTGGTAACTTGGCATCTAAAACTCTCGCATAAATTGTTGATGCGTCTGATGATTTTGATAGACTAAAATTTCTTATTTCATTGTATGAAAAAGTGCTGCCTTCAAGTATTTGATTTTTAACAATCTGCTCAAACTTCCAAAATGGCCAGAATTGCTTTAATGAAAAATCTATTGAATACTTAAGATGATGTTTATCGATTTCGTTAGCAAGGATTTTATTTATGGACCGACGCACTTTTCTTGCCAGCAAAACATATCTATTATTTTTTGTCTCAAAAAATTTATCGTAAAGAAGAACATACCTAGCCAAAAGCCTAATCATTCTATAAACCCATAATGCTTGCTCCATATCTTTAGTATCAAAGTATGCAGCTACAAAGTATGTTGGATCCTGTGCCTTCTCATCCACAGTTTTAAATGTGGTTGATATATTTAGATCATACTTCATCAATAACTTACTTAGAGAGATCATCTGCTCTATGAAATTCATTCTATCATCAGGAAAGCTCAATTCTTTAGTAACTCGAAAAATTTTATCGATAAT
>DATADQ010000085.1:0-3716 GCA_036258455.1 Nitrososphaeraceae archaeon
CCATCTTGTATCCGGGGATTCCTGATATGTTCATTGTGCCCATATCCCGAAAGCTTGTCCCCAGACCATTTCTGATGGTATCAGTCATAATTTGAGTTCGTTAAATGTAATTCCGTTATCCCATTTTGTGGAGTTTACAGAGAAAATGCGCCTGTTTCTGGCGCAAGGAGGATTCTCTCAAAAACTACTGTCTTGGATTCAAGCGAGTTGGAAACCTCCACTAGGCGAAAATCATTTGGATACTTCAATCTAAACCTTAGATCGGGGTTCTCGTAAATTGATAATTCAGCCACACTATCATTATCATTCTCATTCTGATCAGAGATTGTTGAAGTAGATTTCTGTGCAGACGTTGTTACTTCCCTGGTTAGATGAGGTATAACGTATGTAAAGGCAGGATACACTGGGAATAATATAACGATAGATCTAATGAGTACGGTTCTTATCATCGTTTGGATTGTAATATTTTGAGGAGTTATTAGATTCTCTATTCTCATTGTAACAAAAAGTACCTTTCGGGAAGATAAATTTGGATCGAAAGAATATTAGAGAAACGTCATCATGATACCCGGTTTGAATATTGATTGAACCTTGCGCGTGTGGGTTGTGATTGATGGACTCGAGACTAATTTCTTATATACATAAGCAGGATAGACTAAGACATGATTCTGCGTTTAGAAAGTATATTTCTTCAGACAACTAACAGACTGGGCAATCCTTTCTCAGAAGAGAACAAAGAGGACCTGGCTAGATTATTTGATAAAAACTTCAATAAAATCCGTAATGCAGTTGCTTTGCAGGAGGAATTGAAGGAAGAGTATAAGCCCGCAGTTATAGAATTGGGAAAAATAGGTAAGAGCATTTTTTCTCTGAGTATTTATTACAGAAGAGACGAAATGGGAGACGATATTCCAATGTCTATCAGAGAATTGTTGCCAACTCAATCTCCTGTTCGTATGGATATATTGGCCGGTATCTCTGATCCAACCAGAAATACAGAGGAGAGCTATATTAAGGCAGGTGAAGTTTATGATGACGGAGATATTCATTTACACTATCTCAAAGAGGTTAAATTGGAGGACCAGGGCGTCAGGCCAGTAGACGACAAATGAACCAGTATACTATTTCATCCAAGACCGTCGAAGGCAGTCAAACCTTTCAATAGGATTGTTCTCCAAAGTTATTGGTAAGGACGCTGCGCATGTTGTTTAGGCAGTTTCAGTTGTAAGCAAATAATAGTATATGCCTATCGGTATGTTATTTGTACAGATTTAACCTCAATTATGACAATATCTACATTAATTAGTTAAATGAAATATCTGTAATAACGATCGTTGAACGGAAAAATAAATCCATCTCGCACGAATGTACCATCACAAATCATAGGATCGTAATATGGGAATTCGGTACTATTTTCTCTTTATTCTCGTTATTATGGGTCTCTTCCTAACTGCAATGGTGTGGGGTAGTCCGAACGCTTCATACAGTGAATCTAGCTGTAAAAGCACTGTCGAAAACATGGTAGATATCTGCAAGAATACTCCAATCATGGTTGACATTGGTACTCTTTTGATTACTCCTACCGATAGAGTTTTAGCTAAACCAATTCACCTGATGTCTGAATTTTTCAATGAATTTGGAATTGAGGTTGTGAAGGCAGTTATCACACTTTTCGTCGTTATGATCCGATTGGTATTGTTCCTCTTTTTGCATCATATACTGAAAAGATGCAAACTAAAGACCGCAAATCAGTATCTCAGACAGCCACCATTACAGCAGGAGTACTGCTTTTCGTATTTGCAATAGCAGGTACGCAAATTTTCGCCATTTTGGGTATAGACATATTTAGCTTTATGATCGCGGGAGGAATTTTATTGTTAATTCGATAGAACTATTAACCCATGGGGCTTGGAGATTTGGAGGAGATACACGCACTGATGGTTCGGGGGTAGTCCCACTTGCATTTCCTTTGCTTGCAGGACCCGGAGCTATCACTTCAGTCATAATATCATATCAAACAAGTGGAATAATTGTAACAATACTATCCATTGCAATAGTAATTGCAATTACCTATCTTATACTCCTGCTAGTAGATCCAATATACAGGGTTCTTGGCAAAAGAGGATCTATGGTTGTAACGCGAGTATTTGCTGTTGTAGTAGCAGCGTTTGCTGTTCAATATATAGTTGAAGGAGTGAAACAGATTTACGTAACACTGCTTTGACCTGGACGATTGATATCTCTTATATGATGGATCATGGTTGACTTACGTCGTCCGAAATATATTGTCGGTTTTTTTCGGGTGGCGTGTTGCCATTTATACGACTTTGATTCTATACTTTCACTAAATATTGATGTATCAGCTGAATTGCGGTAGATCCTACCTGCTGCAGCGATCCTTTCGGTTACCCCTGCATTGATTATGGTCGCTAGATATAACCATGCAATGGTTTAATTCACGCGAATTTTTTCCCTTATCTCTTTGCATACCGGTACCTGGAAATTCGAAACCTGCATATGCAATGTAATGACGTCTATTGCTGGTCTGGACGATAATCCACTACCAAATGATCATAGTAATAAGAATGGTGAAAAAAGAATGTCAATTGTTTAGAGTTATATTATAGTACTTAATTTTTGGGCACCTGAATATCTATGTTTTTCATTCCAGTGTATTGTAAATTTGTTAATAGTCATTTCTATTTTCTTTTTATCTATAACCCTAATTTGAAATGAAAAATTACCGCTTAACTCGACACACATTTGGCATCTATTCTTAGACCCCGCCATGGCATATGATGAATCGTAGCCATATGCTTCGCCTAGCACACATCTTTCGTAGCTATTAATTTCAGAATAGTACTTCCATAGAAAGTCATCAGCATCCACATTCTCGTATAATAGCTCTCAAACCATTGAGGGACGATGTATTTAAAGTCAATCTGAGTATTCTCGTTACGAGTACTATTACTACTAGGATTCGTTTGTGCCATAACTCTTACAGGTGACTGCCATTATAAGTCAAGAATAGCTACTAATAGTTTGGCAAACGGAGGTTGGTATGTGCAAGCCGCTCAGGACGTTTTATTCTATGCAATGTATTGGAAAATACGGTACTTTCATATATTATGAAGAAAAATAATAACAACTACAAGGATAAGGGCGAGCTTGTCACTTCAGAATAACTATGGTAATTATTTGCCTATTAAAAACAATAGTGACTCAACAATAAAAGTCCCTGTTGACGGTGATAATATTATAATTACGGCCGCTTTGCCGTACGCAAATGGAGAAATCCATCTAGGACATATCGCTTCAACTTATTTGCCTGCAGACATTTTTGCTAGATATAATAGACGTATCGGAAAGCAAGTCTCGTATATATGCGGCACGGATGATTATGGAACTCCTGTCCTAGTTAAAGCTGAAAAGGAAAATAAAAGTCCTCGTAATTATGTCGAATTCTGGAATAATGCAGACTATGAAGATTTTAAATCCCTTGGGATTTCTTTTGATTTTTTTTCTAAAACTAGCTCACCTGAAAACATAGAATTTGTCCAATACGTCTTTAATGTGCTCGATAAGAAAGGTCATATTTATGTGCAAGATGTAACTCAATTCTATTGCGAACATGATAAAAAGTTCTTGCCAGATAGATACGTAAAGGGTACATGCCCAGTATGTGGTGCAGAGAATCAATATTCAGATCTGTGTGA
>DATADQ010000086.1:0-2000 GCA_036258455.1 Nitrososphaeraceae archaeon
AAGGCAATTGGCCAGATTCCATGATTACTGCAATCTATTAAGCTCTGCTGACTATGATATGAAAGTCATAAAATTGGTAGATAGAGAAAATAATATGAAATTCATAAGCAATATAAAGTTAGGTGGAAACCTAGTGAATAATAAAATAAAAAGATACTTACGTGAGGCCGAGGATTTCTACCTCTCTTATGCTTTGCTGGAGCCATCAATGAAGGATCTGTATCTAAAACTTAGAGAATCATATGAAAACCTCAAATCATTAAATATCACTTAGTTCAGCTAAAAAACAGATTTTTCAGGCGACCAAATACGACGATATCCTTATTGTTGAGGATTTACTTGTATTTTTGCTCTATCGGCAGGATTTAGGTGGAAAAAAGGACATAACAAAAAAGTTAGGGAAGAGACGATTTACTTTTTCATAAACAGTATGGAGTAATTATTCATCGATTCCGTGCCTTTACTTTGTTTCTATCCCAAATTTGAAGTTGTATTTGTATTGTTAGATTCTGTTGAACCCGTATTAGTTTCCATTTGTGGTAATCCTGACGCTATTTGACCACGGATTGCGCCATTTTTAAATTCATCTGTGTGTACATTTACGTAGACGTTCCCATCACTCATGAGACTCACCAACTCAGAGAGTTCTTTACCCTTTAGAGGACCTTCCAAGTTATCTTTTGTTATATTTCCTTTCAATGATAGAGTAGCATTGTCGCCATCCTTAGCAGATTCTTGTTGTGATAAAGTAACTACGATATCGCCGTTTTGTCCGGCACTTCCATTGTGTATATGGGTTCCAGTTATTTCATTCAAGCCAGTCATGTTAACCCAGTAAGACACTTCTGTGCCATTGACATCGGTCAGGAACTTTGCCCAACCAGTTGCACTAGATTCAGTTGGAGGAACTTCGTCTTTGCCTGAAAGGCTTGCAGAGAATGTTTCTCCTTCCTGGGCTTGAATTAAGTTTAGAGACAGGGAGACTGCACCAATCGATATAATTATAGCTAACACAGCTACGATAGACAATATGCGCTGTTGTGACATTAGAATAGAATAACAAGAACATTCCTATAAATACCATCTAATCATAGCTTCAAAATTACTTGGAACTATCGATTCATCTAATAAATTTACTTTTAATCGATTTTCTTGAAAATATTAGAGAATTGAGGTGCTTCACAGAATCTATGCTAAATTCTAATTGTATCAAAATTATGATATCATAAAATAAAATCTGAAAATTATTGAGCTTGAGTTTGATTTTGCCCTGGTGCCGCAGGTAGCTGGAAGAACGGAAAGGCACCGGACCCGAGAGCATACGGCATTTGTCCATTCCATCTTGATATGGCCTGCCACTGGAGGTATTCAGGACTTTCTCTTAATTGTTGTGTAATAATCTTTATTGCTTCTGATTCACCACTTGCCCTGGCAGCATTTGATCTTGCTTGTCCTTCAGCCTGAGCAACGGTTTGATTTGCAACTACCTCAACAGCCCTCAGATTATTCTGTTCAGTAAGGAATTTCTGAAAAGCTACTACTTTTTGTTCTATTTGTGTAGCAAAAGCATCCGAAAATTGAAAGTCAGTGATAAATACATTTTGTGATTGAATATCATTTGCAGAAAGCGTACTTGCTATTGCATTAGCAATAACACTTTTTGCCGTTTCTCTCTTTGTAATTAATTCCTCTGCATTAAATTTGGCTACGCTGGCTTTGACCGATTCTTGAATAGTAGGGGATATTACACGGTCCGCATAGTTAACACCCAATATTTGGAATATCTTGTTAGCTTCTTGCGGATCAATTCTATAGTTTAATGCGATAACAGTCTGTACTTCTTGTAAATCCTTTGATGCAGCAGTTGCTTCTGCTTGGAATTTTTGTGTTCTTACCTCCATTTGAACTACTTGTTCTACAAAAGGAATAATGAAATGTACACCTTCTCCTAATACCTTATTTTCAACTGCTCCAAGATAAAGCACTACTCCCCTATGACC
>DATADQ010000087.1:0-8894 GCA_036258455.1 Nitrososphaeraceae archaeon
GAAATTGTTATAATCAAATTTGTTTTGATAATATAATGAAATACGATAGTACTGATGATGGCCGGGACTGCTATAATAATAGCAAGCAAAGTGCCATTTAGAAAAATTTTTAGCGCAGAAATCTTCACATCGCCATTTTCAGAATTTGGATTCAACGTCAACAATGTTATTTTACTATCATATAAAAATCATTCATTCTAGGTTGCCAAATCGTATTGGTATCTGAGAATTATTTTCCAAAGCTATTCCTGGTTTACTACTTAGTATTGCCATTACAATAGCGCTCACGGGGGCTCTTAACCGATACTATTCAGGATATACTTTGGCGAAGTAATTGTGGTCCAATTTGAGACCTGCTCTAGACTTTATGCAGTAGGACTTGAATATACTGGTTTACAAATATACAAAGATATCCAAAATGAATTAAGCGTCAATTACTGAAATAATTTCAGTTATACTCAAATTACTAATAGTCTTATAATTATTCATCAAATGAATGTAGTAAAAAAAATTTGTCTTCAACTATGTACTTGTCTCTGGTTAGAGATAATGACTTGTATTGGAGTTACTTTATATCTTCTCTATAATTCAGAATATTATCTTGCTCTGACTACTATTTTGGTTTTTTCACCCCTTATCGGATTTCATTTTGCAATTTCAAGAACAAGTAAAGGCGAGTATTGTGTTGATTGCCAGAAATGATGTTGACACTAATAAGTCGTCCTACTTTTTCATCCGTAATAGTTATTTTCGAAAAACAAAACCCAAATCAGAATATCAATTCATCAATACTCAAAATTCTTCCGCAATATTTGCATTTTAAAATGATTTTCTCTTTATCTATAACTTCAATGACAGATTTTATATTCTCACCAATAGTTACGCATTTTAAATTAGGACATTTAAAAATTCCAGTAATAAAATCTGGCAATTGTATCTTCCTCTTTTCTGCCAATTTGTAATCTTTGATGATATTTATAGTCGCATGCGGCGCTATTAACGATAGTTTATTTGTTTCATCAGTCTCCAGATATCTGTTTTCCACCTTAATAATGTCCTTTTTTTCATATTTATTGCTTGGAACATTCAAAGCAACGGTTATGACATTTCCTTCTCTTCCTGTGATATTCAGAGCTCTTAGAACTAAAAATGCCTTACCAGATTCAATATGATCTATTACAGATCCATTTTTGATTCTCCTTACAATTAACTCAATAGAATTGGACAGATTCTTTACTCCCTTCCATTGTATTATTAACAATACTATAAAAATATGAAACTTGTATAATCACGTTTAAATATGAAAATTTGGAATAACTTAAATTGTTTGAGTCATACAAGTTTCTTCAAGGTTCTCCAATAGCCGCAATGTTACTTCATGTTGAAACAAAATTCTTCCTATTCAAATAATATTTTGCATCATCATCTTTTTAAATTCAATATCCGATAGAGTCTTTTTTGCTTCTACTATCATTGCAACATCATTACCAACGATATATCTTTGCTTGGGCTCAATATCGCTCAAAACCTGTAATATCACTTTTGCAACGTCTATAGGAGACGTAGCATGTTCTTGCATTAATTGGATATTTCTCTGAATTTTATCTAAGGACCCAGAGTATGGTGAACTCTTTTTCATTGATTGTTTTGATATAATGCAGTTACGGAAAAAATTTGTTTTGATTACTCCAGGTTCAATTATAATCACTTTTATCCCAAATGGTAATAGTTCATACATTAAGGATTCACTAAATCCTTCGATTGCAAACTTTGTACTTACGTAAGCAGAAATGCCGGGAAAACCAACCTGTCCGGCTCCTGAGCTTATATTAATAATTGTACCGCTTTTCTGTAATCGCATTATGGGAATTATCTCTTTCGTGATATTCAGAACACCAAAAAAATTAGTCTCGAATTGATTCCTTATTTCATCCAAAGTAAGGTCTTCAAAAAAACCTATCAGACCATAACCCGCATTGTTTATCAATACATCAATTCGTTTTACTTCATTCTTGATGCGATTAACTGTATTTTCTACAGATGCCTCATCATTAACATCAAGTTCCACAATATTGAGAGCAAGTTTTTCTTTTCCAATTAATTCTTGAAGAGAATCTGATTTCTTTATATCTCGCATAGTGGCAAAAGTATTAAATCCATTTCTAGCGAGCATTAGCGCAGTTTCGTAACCTATTCCACTGGAGCAACCTGTAATAAGTGCAACTTGAAGCATTATGGTAATACCATTTTATTTTTTATATATTTTTAGATACCGACATTCAGATAATATTTATCAATTCGTCGAGCTGCGATAAAAAAGACATCATTTCAATTGAGCGACAAAGCGTAACCTATAAAAAACATTAATTTATCATTGCAATCGAAACGATATCAATTGTCCGACGCTGATGAAGAACCACGTGGAAGCGCAGGGATCACGTCTCATAACCAACTTGTCAGGTCGCTTGGGCTCCTAGATATACTGATGGTTGGAATAGCTGCTATGATAGGTGGTTCGATTTTTGTTCTGACTGGACCGGCCATAGGTCTTGCGGGCAGTGCAGTTATTGTTGCTTTTATTATCAATGCGATAATCACGCTATTTACTGCTATGGCATATGCCGAACTTGGTTCCGCTATGCCAGAAGCTGGAGGCGGATACCTATGGGTGAGAGAAGGCTTACCTCGACCGAATGCTTTCATAAGTGGATGGATGGCTTGGCTTGCACACATAGTCGCTGGATCGTTATATGCTGTAAGTTTTGCTTCTTTCCTTACAGGGTTATTGGATATGGCGAATCTGCCGCATGATCTTGTGCTTTTAAACAGTATCCCTTTAGATAAGTTTATAGCAGTAGTATCTATTGCCGTATTCACCTATATCAATATAAAAGGAACATCTGAAACTGGTAAGACGGGCACCGTCGTTACTATAATTCAGCTAGGATTAATATTCATTTTGATTGCAGCCGGCTTGTGGGTCATGAGTGGCCAACCTAACTGGCAGATGAATTTTTCGAATTTTGCACCAATGGGGATCAGTGGAATAGTTGCAGCAATGGGTCTTACATTCATAGCATTCGAAGGCTATGAGGTAATCGTTCAAACAGGAGAAGAAGTAAAAAACCCAAGACGGAATATTCCACGGGCGATATTCATCTCTCTAGGTGCTGTAGTTATTTTGTATTGTTTGATTGCCTTTGTAGCTATAGGGGCTATATTTCCAGCCGGGATTGAATCATGGAAATACATAGGTAAAAGTGGTGAACTTGGAATAATGAAAGCTGGAGAATTAATAGCTCCTTACGGAGCATTTATCGTTTTGGCAGGAGGTTTGATTTCCACTCTAGCTGCTTTAAACGCAACAACATTTTCATCGGCTAGGGTAGCTTTTGCCATGGGCAGGAATTATAACATGCCATATCAACTTAGTGCTATCCACAAAAAGAACAAGACTCCATACGTAGCAATACTAATTTCTGGTATCATAATGGCAATTATGGCTTATGGACTTCCTCTGGGACAGATCGCCGTTGCAGCAGGTGTTATTTTTCTATTATTATTTACTCAAGTAAATATGGCTGCAATCACTATTCGTAGGATTTATGGTGACAAGCTAGAGTATGGTTTCAAAACTCCATTCTATCCAGTAATACCAATAATAGGTATCTTCCTCAAACTTGGGCTAGCTATTTTTCTACTGTTTACTCAGCCATTAAGCTGGGCTATAACCGTTGTTTGGGTGGTAATTGGGTTCTTCGTATATCGAATGTACACATTTAGGAAGGAAATAGAACATTACGCTCCAATTGTTACTAGTGAAGGTGATTTAGAGAGAAAGGACTATAGGATTCTAATTCCATATACACCTGAAGATCCAGATAGATTATTAAAATATGCAATAAGAGTTGCAAAAGAAAATATAGGAGAGATTAACATTTTGAGAGTGATTACAGTTCCAAAACAGACCCCGTTATCAGCGGGGACAGGGTATGCTGAAACTGCAAGGAAATCATTTGAACCATTAGACAAGATACTAGACAAGGAGAACATACTAAATCATTATCTTGTGAGAATATCACATGATCCAAGTGAAGCGATATTGGCTACTGTGGAGGAACAAAAAATAGATTTACTGATTACAGACTTTGAAACATTTAGGGGCAGCAAAAAAATTCAAACGATATTGACGTGTGACGTACTGGCCATTTTATCAGAAGGAAATGAAGAGTTCACATTTGAATCAAACCGAAGTTCGAGAGGACAATTTGGTCAGAAAAATTTGGCCGTACTATACGATGGAGGTGATCATTCAGATGTAGTTTTGAAGGCTACCAGTTGGTTAGAACGTTCAGGACAGTTCAAAATTAATGTTTTATATATAAATACCAAAAAAGATGATGAACAGGAAAAAATTGTAAGGATGACTGATATACTAAAACAAAAGGAATATCTTGAGCAAGTTGGGATTGAATTCAATGAAATTACCCTTTCAGAGAGTGATATGCGATATAGTAATGAAGCTGCAGATAAAATTTTGTCTTCATTGAGTAATTTTCAACCAGATGTTGTCATAACTGGTGCGACCATTTCAAAATTTAGCTTCTTTAGTGATCCTCATTTTCTGAATATGTTGTATGAATTGAAATGTCCAATTATAGTAGCCAGACATTTTGCTATTCCTGGAGTTCACAGGATTAAAAGGCTAATCCATAAATTAAGAAATCTCATACTTGAAAAGATCAATGACTTAAAAAAAACTCGACAAATTTGAACCAATTTCTCTCCATGCTAAGATAAGAACTTTGTATTTTCAAAGACAAATATAGAATCGTATAAAATTTGAATAGATGTTTGACAAGGCAATTGCTTTAACAGTTGATTTGAGATTATCAAGATTTATATTGCATTAATTCACTTAGGTAAGCCTAATTGTTTTATGTCCCTGAAAAAAGTTATTCCTTCAAAACCTGAAATGAGGCAGAAAAAATGAATGAAAATTTTCGATGGGGTTGTAAATAAGAAAAAAATTGCATTATACCTATGGATTATTTTCCTTATTCCCAGTCTCTTATTTAACTCCACATATGGCACAAAGAATATCGAAATTAGTTCTAGAGATCAAATTTTAGTGACAGTTAACCTACAAAGAATTTTAGAACAAATGAGTTTGGTTCAGGCAAGTCTTTCAAAAGGAGATAGCACAAGAGCATTTGAACATGCTTATATTTCACACTCAATAGTTTTTCCTTCTATTAAGGACAAACTAAGAGAAATAGATCAGAATTCAGCTGAAAAATTAGAATCACTATTGATTGATTTACCAATAATGGTAAAATCTACCCAATCATCGGAAATAGAAAGTAAGATTGTTCAAATAGTGGATTTATTGAATACTATTAACTCAAATATATTAGATCCAAATAATTTGGATTACAATTCAATCATATCATCAACTATTATGGTACTGTTAAACGATACTTCTAAATTCTATCACCTATCTAATTTTGGTAATACTAAGGATCCTAACAATCAAATTGATTATGAAAATGCAATAGGCATGGTAGATATCTCACATAAATTGTACAAAAATATTTCTAATTCGTTTGCTGATTCCAAAAAGCTAGAAATTGAGTCCTTTTTTGGGGACTTGAAGGATTCCTTATCTCAAAAATCTGATCCGCAAAGCATCTCAAAACTCATAAGAGCTATCCAAACGAATCTAAATGAAAATGAATCTAATTTTCAATCCGATGATGCTTTAACAATTTATTTTGGAAATATTAAAAATTTATTATCAAAAATCGATGGAGCCATAAAGAATAATTCTGATTATTCTTCTGCTGAAAAGTACGCAACTACTGCATATTTGGATAATTTCGAATATATCGAAGCACCACTTGAAAAAATTGATCCGAGTCTTATGAATAGCTTAGAATTAATGATGAGAGAGGAACTTCGAGAATTAATAAGAAACGAACAGCAATCAGAAACAGTTGTTCTTTTAACCAGTATCACTAACAATCTTTCAAAGGCTGCAAATCTCTTGAATGTTAATTATGAAAACCTTAATGTGAATAATGTAAATGATAGCTCCGAGTCTGCAGTTCCTATAATTGAGAACGCCCAACTAAGCAATTTAAGTGATATTAAGGAATTAAGTAAAGGGTTTGGTACATACTCTGGAATAAAAAAGGGGTTTGGTGAGAGTACAGATTCAGAGAAGATGGGGGTAAGAACCGATATCGACGATGTAAGGATCAAGCTAGTTTATCTTCTTCAACAATATAAGGATGGAAAATATTCTGATGCATTTGCCACATCTAGATCGGCTTATCTGGACAGTTATGAAGGAATAGAAATTCCACTAAGACCCATAAATCCGGACTTTACTCTTGATATGGAAATAAAATTTGCAGAGCTTCGCAATATGATTCAACAGCATCAACCATATGCGAAGATTGAAGCAAAGGTCGCAGAAATTAGAAGCGGATTAGATGAATCTGAAAGATTAGTTACCGGCACTGGTGCATTAGCCCCTTCGCTAGCATTCTCTACTTCATTTTCAATTATATTCAGAGAAGGCCTTGAATCCGCACTTATAATTGGTGCTATTCTTACATATCTTGAAGCATCACGTAACGCACATTATAAGAAACATGTTTATCTTGGAATTTTGATAGCTATTATTGCATCAGTTATTACATGGTTTTTTGCCCAATTTGTGATAGATATAACAGGCGCAAGTAAAGAGCTGATTGAAGCAATTGCAGGAATTTCAGCTGTTGCAGTATTATTCTGGGTAAGTTTCTGGATATTAAATAAGATTGAAACAAAAAAATGGATTGAATTTGTAAAAGCAAAAGTATGGCAGGCAACGACAACTGGAAGCGTAATGGTCTTTGCAATGCTATCATTTTTCACAGTCTATAGAGAGGGATTTGAAACTGTTTTATTTTATCAGGCCATGTTCTCATTTGCGAAAAATATGGAAACTTTTGTATTTCTAGGACTAGTCATAGGATTGGCTGTAATAATTAGTATTGTATTTATGATTAGAAAGCTGGGTAAGAAGCTGCCACTCCGTGTACTATTTGGTTTAACAATGGGAATTGGAGCTTACATGTCCATTGCATTCATAGGTAACGCAGTTAGAGAGTTCCAAGAAATAGGTTACATCTCGACAACACACCTTTTTGGAATCATACCACGTTTAGAGATAAATATGGCAACAATGACTGGTATTCATCCCACTCTCGAAACAACAATTGCCCAAATAATACTATTATCAATATATGCTGTAGGATGTGTTTATATATTAATAATACAACCACGGAGAAAGAAGTTGGTTGAGTCATCCAGAAAATCTATGGCACATCTGAAGGATGGGGAAAAGCATTGAATTGGTTAATATCCAATTATGGGAACGCAATTGTCTATATTCAAATTCTGGTAATGGAGTCAAATAAATAATGAAACCTGTCGGACGGAAACTTAATAATTATATTGCGATAAAAACTATATCTAATGCTTGGGACCGCTAGCATGAATTCTGACGAAGAGCTTTATCTAGGAACGGCTGAATCTGAACATGTTGAAATGTATCTCAAGGCTATTTGGCATATACGTGAACGAAAGGAAAAAGTAAAAGTTAGCTCTATTGCTAAAATTCTAAATGTGAGACAACCCTCAGTTGTTCAAATGCTTCACAAACTAAATGATGCAAATCTTGTTAAATACGTGAAAGGTAATGCTGTAATGAAATTAACAGCCCAAGGTGAAAAAATAGGAGAACGAATGATAAGAAATACAAGACTTTTAGAAGTAATGATGAAAGAAGCTTTAAAAATTGAAATTGACGAAGAGATGGTATGTGGAATAGAGCATCACATGAAGGAGATATTTACTGACGCGTTATGTACCTTATTAAAACATCCGAGGTCGTGTCCGCATGGTTATGATATTCCATTGGGGAACTGTTGCAAAAGGTAAATTTGTGGATTAATATAAATTTTACAATTTTTGAATATTATGGCTAGTTTCTTACTATTTGTTGAAAGGGAAAATTAGTGTATGCCAACTGATTATAAAGATTCTTGGACTATGTTTAGAGGGAATATAAAAAGAACTGGTTCAGCCAAGACAAAGTCCTTATCCAAACCGTTACTATACTGGACAGTAGAGCTAGGACCAATGATATCTTCTCCAGTTTTTGAAGGAGGTTTTCTGTACGTCGCTACATTAACTGGACGTATTTTTTGTTTGGATATCTTAAGAAGAGAAATAAAATGGCATCACAACATCGGCAGTCCTATTGTCTCATCTCCCCTAATTTTGGATGAGATGGTAATCTGTGCTACATTTGATTCTTGGATAACAAATGATGTTTCTGAAAATAACTTTATTTTTTCACTGGATAAAAATGATGGCAGTATGATATGGAAGCTTCAAACTACTGCAGATATTTTTTCGTCACCATGTCCTGTAGGAAAAAATATAGTTTTGGGATCAATGGATTACAATTTGTATTTTCTCGATAAGAAAGGTCAAATAATTTGGAAATATAAAACCAACGGTCAAATTTGGTCTTCTCCATCATACTATGATAATACAATATATTTTGGATCAGATGATGGCTTCATTTACTCTGTTGATTCAGAAGGGTCTCTAAAATGGAAATCAAAATTGAATGGTAAAGTACGTTCATCATCACCATGTCTCTCGGAAGATTTAATTTTTCTTGGTACACATGAGGGTGGAATATACTGCTTAAATAGTATCAACGGTACTATAAAATGGAAGAAAACTGTCTTAAAGCCTGTTTTATCCTCTCCACTTTTGGTAAAAGATAGAATCATTTTTGGAACTTCAGAATGCCGACTTTATTGTTTCAA
>DATADQ010000088.1:0-5664 GCA_036258455.1 Nitrososphaeraceae archaeon
TTGTTTTCTTTTCCTTTTCCTTTCTTGCCTTTCTTATTACCCAGGCCTGTAATTGTTTTACCCTGATCAAATGGATTATCTAAAGGTTCAACAATGTCCTTTAGTCTTGATTCTCTCTTTAACTCGTATATTGGTACTATATGACCGCATTCATGACATTGTTACCATAGAACGAGATCATTGGTATCTGATCCTCTTGATAATCGGTTCTTTTGATTGTAGAATATGATTTGTAATAATAAAAATGATTTAATTGAATAATACGAAAAGTAATTTCTAGTTTATTTTTGATACATTTGTTCCATCTTTAACATCTTTTCTTCTATTCTGTCAAGTCTTGACTTCTCAATTGTAAGAGTTTCAATCTTCCTTTGTAATCTGTTTGCTGGGTCTATAGTTAAGTTGTCAATTGCTTTTTCATATTCAGAATACATTTCATCTATTGATGGCCTTTGATATTTCTTCGTGAGTATAAGCCCTATCCTTATTCACCTTTGTTTGTTCGGGCATGAACTTGTTAATTTTATGAGAATTTAACATAACGTCATTGATCTTATAGAATCCCTTTACGGCGTTAAGGCAATTTAATATGGCAGCATATGATTTACCTTCATCCCTCAAAGATAATATGAATTCTATTATTTTTGCCTCTACCAGCCTTGGGTTATTTTGGCAAAAGAGATCCTTATCACCCATAAAATCCATGTATTTTTGAAATGAAATCTCGTAGATGTTTCTGGTTTCAGGACTTTTACATGATCTTAGAAATAGTTCAACGGATTCCACATTAAAACTAACTTCACAGCCTTATAAAAACATGGTATATGCTTTACAAATGTAAAATTTAATATTGCTGCCATCGCCTTGTTTTCTTTGTTGCCTATAGAATTGGATGAATATGACGTCTCGATATTAAAGTCACTATTCAAGGATGGGCGCAAGTCTTTTCGTCAAATTTCACGCGAAACTGGGATTACTACTCCCACTGTCAAGGCCAGATTCGAAAGACTGATAAATGTAGGATTCATTAAATCAGTAACACCAATAGTTGACTTGCAAAAAATTGACAAGGGTGTTCCTATCTCAGGATTACAATCCCACCCCCAAAACGAATTTCAGAATAAAATCAAGAAAGGGACAAAAATAAAGCTAGATTGTGACTTCTGTGATGGATCCATCACTGGTATTCCTCATGTGCTAAAATTTGCAAGGTACGAGCGATTCTTCTGTTGTAGCTCATGTAAATCGGAATATAAGAAAAAATATGGTGGTAGAATAGAGGCGATAGAAAAGAGACATGAATCTCTAAATCAATGACTTGATTTGGTAATAGGAAATATTGTCTTATTTTTAGATTTTTAGTTCCACAATTAATCAGCCAATTGTAATTGAGTTGAGGCTACAAATTAAGAGAAATTTTTATGAAAAAGAGCTCATCAATTTGTGAGAAAGCCGTGTGTTAGTAGCTACGATAATATTGAAGACAATTTCGACTTGATACGAAAAAAATTTGTTAACGTCATTATAATCATGCCAGATGGAAAAAGAACAACTGCTTTGAAGAATTAAATATGTAACTTCAACCATAGGAGTAGTATTAATGACGGTTCAATTAAAAATGACAATTGTAGAGATTCTGACCCTGCTGTTCACTTTAGGCTTGAGTCTAGGACTTTTTAATGTCACAATGCCAGTTGTGGCAACACATTTTGGACCTATTAGCATTTTTTCAGATGTTTTTACTGGCAAAGGAAACAGTAGCAATCCTATAAATGAGTTCGATCCTATTAACAAGGAGATTTATGTCACTGAAACTATAAAATGGTCTAACCCAACTGCAGGCCAGCCTTATCCGCATACAGTTACGTTCATTGGCAATGAGAGTTCTCCGATATTCATGTCAAAAATATCAAACATTTCCAAAACATTCCAGTCAAATAACTTACAATCTCTGATTAGTAATTTAATTAAATTGAACAGCAGCACTCGGATTGATGATGCGAATAGTAATGTTAGTTTTGATGCCAGATCGTTACTATTTCCATCGGTAATAAACTCTTCAGATCTTGTTGTTTCATATCTTAACACCAATGGGCATGAGTTTTTTAATGGAGCAGTTTACAACCTTACTGACGATACGACATATCTTAATTCAGGACTAATTTGGGCTGGAGGTGTTATACCAGACGGATTTCCAAAGTTGAATTCCTTTATGGTCACATTTGTGAAACCTGGAACCTATCATTATCAATGCTTAATATACCCAGAGATGAGGGGTACGATAACAGTTAAGCCTTATCCTGAAATACTTGGAATACAAATAAAGTGAGTCCACCGAACTGCAATTGCCATGCAATTGAGTAATCTACTTTATGATGATTGTACAAATCTTATTTATTCGAAACAGAATTCATAGCTATGACAAAAATCTCAGGCCCAAAAGCGGCAAGTCTAGTAGAAGAATTTAAAAAAATAGTATATGATTCTACCTTCACTTACCCACTCGTGATTAAGACTGGAAGTGGATGTGAAATTGAAGACGTGGATGGCATTAAGTTTTTAGATTTTACATCTAATATTGGTTCCTGTCCATTAGGATATTCCAATCCTGAAATATTAGAGGTTATCAAAGATTATTCAAGTATGGAAAAGGGAGTCCATAAAATAGCTGGCCAAGACTTTTATTGTGAAGAGCATATCGATATTGCAAGAAAGCTACTCTCAATAAGTAAGAGGAATTCCAAAGTATTTTTCATAAATAGCGGGGCAGAGGCAGTAGAAAACGCGATAAAGATAGCGTATAAGAAAGTGGGTCCTCTGACAGGAATTTCTTGTAATAGTGATTTTCATGGTAGAACACTTGGTGCACTAAGCTTTACTTTGAGTAAAGAAGTGCAGAAAATAAACTTTCCAGAGTTACCAGTTAAGAGAATCAAATTTTGTACAGTTGATACTGATCCTCAAATTAATCAATTGGAGAATCTTCTAAAAGAATACAAGGTAGCCTTCATTTTAACTGAAATTATACAGGGGGAAGGTGGGCTAAATGTAGCAAGTAAAGTATTTATCCAGCATATTAGAAAATTGGCAGATGAATATAAAGTCCCTTTAATTTTTGATGAAGTTCAGAGTGGAATGGGCAGGACTGGAAAGTGGTGGGCCTATGAACATTATGGAGTAGAACCTGACATAATGACCGTGGCAAAGGCCTTACAAGTCGGTGCCACTGTATACGATAAGAAATACGAGCCTACTGAACCAGGAGTTCTTTCAAGTACGTGGGGAGGAGGGAGTAGAATAGATATGGCCGTTGGTACTAGAATAATAGAGATTATTCTCAAGAATAATCTATTATTTAATTCCCAAAAAATTGGCGATATTCTGCTAAAAAATTTTGTTGACACTGTTGGTATCAATGGACTCATCGATGCCAGAGGGATTGGATTGATGATTGGTCTGGAATTTGATACAAAAATAACAAGAGATGTCATCGTCAGCAGATTGTTTAAGAAAGGCCTTCTCGTTCTTCCAGCAGGAATGAAGTCAATTAGAATAATGCCTCCATTAATTATTAATGAGGAGGAAGCTGCAAAAGGAATTTCATTGATAAATGATACTATAAATGAGAATAATAAATAGAATCACGTCATATTTGGCTAATATAAATATTAACTTCCTATGTATTCATTTTAGTAATTTCACTGCTGCCATGAGTAGGGAAGAATGATATAGACTAGTACGCTTTGAAATTGTCGCCCAATACTTCTGAAGCAATTTTGAGTTCTAACACCTCATTTGCCCCTTCATAAATCATTGTTGCACGAGAATCAAGAAAGTGTTTTGCGACACGTGAGGTTTTCTGGTAACCAAAAGATCCAAATACTTGTAGTGATCTATTTGCGCAATCAAATGCAGTATTTGTGGCATGGAATTTAGCAATAGCAGTTAGCCTATCGGCTTCTGTTCTTAGTCTTGAGTAAATTTTGTTATCGCGATTTAGTTTTGATTGCCATCCTTCTTGTTCCAGTTTGAATTGTTCAACAAAATCATGCAATTTCTGTCTGGCACACGCCGCCCTATAGGTAAGCCATCTGGAGCTTTCGATACCTACTACAATTCTTGAAATGTGTTGTTGAATTAACTGTTTTTTTGCTAGAACAGATCCATGTTGACGTCTTGACTTGGCGTGTTGCAAGGCTTCATTGAGACAATCTTTCATTACTCCGATAGAGCCAGCTGCAACACTTAACCTCCCATCAATCAAGGCGCTGTAGGCAATGTTTAGTCCCTGGCCGATATTACCGAGTAAATTTTGTTTTGGTATGCGACAGTCTTCGAAATAAATCTCAGCATTCTTGATGGTAAGAAGACCCATTTTATTCTTCATTTCTTTCTTTCTAAGGCCAGATGAATTCGTATCTACAATAAATGCAGATATTTTTCCCGTAATCTTATCATGAGCATATGTTGTGATAACATTTGCTATTGTCCCATTTCCAATCCAATGCTTCTTTCCAGATAGTAAATAATATTCTCCTATGTCCTCGTACTCACTGTTCATAGATGAAGGATCACTTCCTGCTTGTGGTTCGGTTAATGCAAAGGCCATGATACTCTTACCGCTCGTTGTTGCAGGTAAGTATCTCTTCTTTTGATCTTCATCTGCCCATCCTTGCAGAACCATTTGTCCTATCGAAGTATGTATAGAAAAAAATGTCCTCATAGAATTACCTTCTTCACCAATTCTTTCTAGGGCCTTACAATATGTTAGAATATCATATCCTAATCCTCCATATATTTTTGAAATTGGACAACCAAGCATTCCAATTTTACTGAATTCAGGAACTAATTTTTCGTTGATCCTGTCTTCAATATAGCTTTCTTCTTCAAAACTTCTAATGTATTTACATACACTGTCGACCTTCGAAATCAACTCTTCCTGTTCCTTTGTGGTATCAAAATTCATACAAGACAAATTCGAATATTGAGACACGTTATTCAATAACCATTTTCATATAAAAGTATAGACTTCAATTTGGCCATATCGGGTTTCATATCTACTCCTTAAGTTGGTTACAGACAGATGCATATTTAATATTTAAAATTCCCCTTAATCTTTGATTAAAGTATGTAGATTATTAATGATAAGTTGTTCACAATTGTGTTTTGACGTTCTTCTAAAAGCTTAAGTGCAGGTATTTAGATGATTTTGATAAGAGTTTGACGCATTGATTATCCCAACAACTCCTTACTGATTATGGTATCTTTTCTTAGATAATTTAGTTTTTTCATATTTAGATTTACAAGAAAGAAATGATTATACCACAACATTCTCTTGAAAACTAGATTCATAATCTTGAAATAATGTTTGTTTGATGTTTTCTACAAGATTTTTAACCTCGTAAACATCATTCAATTCATTTAATTTTTTTGATCTTATACCTAGTGATTCTAGTTCAGATACCCAAGGCATGATTGATTTAGGAATTTCCGACTGAATAAAAGGCTTCATTTACACGATGTAAAATAGAGGTCGAACTTTATTAAGATAATCCCAAAGAGATCTTCATATATTAACTAGTTAATTCGGATGATCTGAGCTACACTAGTCATGGAAGTTAGAGAAACTATTTGTGTCCATCATTATATTCAGATATTTTGAGT
>DATADQ010000089.1:0-2396 GCA_036258455.1 Nitrososphaeraceae archaeon
TCTTGTTCCGAGTCTGATAATAAATAACTATTCTTATATTAAATATTATGTGATAGACTATTTTGGTGCTTTTCGTTCTAGATACACCTGTGACTTTTACAAGAGATAGAATAAAGCATTATGTTACCATACCGACATTAGAAGAGAATTGATCTGGAATGAAATCGGTGACATGACTGATCTACGAATCTACCAAAATGATAACAATTACGACTACCTTTTTCAAATTATTGAACAAAAATGCATATTTTCTATAAAGTTTGGATCTATGAGGAGGCTCTAACTTTTGTTGTTTTTTATAATCTTTCCATAAAATTTATCAATGAGTTCCAAAATTCTTGTATGAGTATCTTGATCCTTTTTTCGCATGTAATAATAAAGCTCCTCTGTCGCAGCATGAAAATCTATTCCAATATTTTGTGCAATTTCTAATGAAATCGATGTTATGAGTAATTTTCTGAGTACAATATCAGTACCATAATTTACAAGATCCGCCGATAGCTCAGATAATACATTTCTTAAATTGGAATCTATGTATTTGTCTTTGGATTCACGTGTTCTAATTGAAAATGGTATACCCATCATTCTTTGCTTCATATGTACATTCTCTACCATTTCAATAAAGGAATCATTTAACTGAGGGTCATTGTACAATATCTGTGATAGAAGATCAGAGGCTTCTGATTCATTTACACGCACTTTGTCTATTATAGAGAATAGCACATGACATGCGGCACAACCATTTACCTTAATTATTGAAGGGTCATCTTTTACTCTGTTTATCACTTCTGAGGTTATCTTTTGTGCTATGTTTTCATTGCTATTATTGTTATTTTTATTGTCGTCTTTATTTAACATAAACTAATCAAAGATAGGACCTACTATTATTTTAAAGAAAGAATTGAAACTTAATTACAATAATTTAGCAGTTTTTTTCAAATATGTATTCACGTAATTAAGTAAACTTATAGCTTTTGATGAGAAATAATGGAACCAATACTCTATTAAATAGCTAAAAAAATTGGAATATTTACAATTGTCGTGTAGCGCCGCACGGTTATCAAATCAAGGGTTTTAGGCCTGTTGTGTTAAAAAACCTCCTGGTTTAATGGTAGTATAGGCCTGGTATGGAGGGTTTATTCTAACTTTATCTTTTGCCATTTTAGATGCACCTCCCTTCACAACCGTAATATGATAATTATCTGGAGGAATATCCCTTGGTATTTTAACATCAATCCTATCTCCACTCCAAAAAATCAAATGTTCTTGGTCGATGGATGTAATCTGTCAATCTGCCCCAATCCATACAATCTGACTTTCGTCTCCAAATTTTTGCCAAAGATGCTAAGGATCTGGTTAGGCTTCACATGAAAAGGAAAGATCCTTGTACTCTGAATTAAGATTAATTTTCGAAAGGTCTTGTCTGATTCATTTGAGTGAATTAGATTACTATTACACAGAATGGCCGCATCTGCGCTTGTAAGTAAGGAGTTGGGTCCCAGATTGGATCCCGTGTTGATATTGCCGTCTTCGAAATCTTTGGTATCAGATCCACCGAAGTCCACCATGACTCAAGCAAGAATAAACCAAGGACTAAATAATATTGTCTATTCATACTTTTATTGAACCTTGACAAGTTATACGGATGAATGAATGAATCAGAGCTAAAGGACTTGTTTGTCAGTTCAATAGAATCAGGACATATATTTGACAGTAAGAACAGGAATTTACCTTTTACAGATCCTAATAATGAAATAAGAATTAAAAGTGAAGGTTACTTCGCACAATTTGACTTGGTAATTACAATTTTGAATAATGAAAATAAGAGTAAGAATTACCAGAATTCAGATGAAGAAGACGCTTATTATAATGTGCTGATGAGGACAGGTCAACTAGCTGAAATTGCCAGAGCTGAAAAATGTAGGATAGATCGCATCTCTTTCTATCCTGTTGAGCTTAAATCAAGTTGTGATATTTTAGATGTACGTCTACCAAATCAAATTATGAATGGGATACTTACTTTTGGAAAGTCCATAGTCGTTCTAGATAAAAAACATATCAACAGAGCTTCACTTAGGTTTTTGCGTTTACTTCCTGCAACTATTGTAGGATATACTGGAACAAAAGACTTCTTCAGAATCTTGTCGGTATTTGACAGGAATATAAATACAGGAATGTTTAATTTATCCAAAAGAAGGGTTGCAAAAACTTTGGGAGAAAATGGTATTGTGGAAGGTATTGAAAGGATATATGGTAGGCTCCGCACTTTGGAGCGAATAAATCAAAAACTTGTGTTTAATGAGCTATACAATTCTAATCCTGGATTCTTAAAAGAAGAGATTGAATTCCTCCGTCAATTTTCTAGTATCAAGACAGCAATGACGTACAGAAAACAG
>DATADQ010000090.1:0-8934 GCA_036258455.1 Nitrososphaeraceae archaeon
ATTCTATAAAAGTCGAATCAATCTACATAGTTGAATATTTGAGAATAGTACGGTAACCATAGCTTACCCTGTATTTGGCATCAATCTTGTCATATCATTAGGATTATTCAACGTTGCAAATATGACACAATAAAAACCTTACCATAATCACTCAACTTTCACGCCACAAAGCCTTTACTTTAGCTAAGAACACGAAACCTATTAGATAAATTATTAGAACCAAGAGTCCTAGTTCAACTGACCACTCTTTTGGTGTGGCTATTCCCATTGTACTCTGTATTATTAAGGATGCATGAGTAGTAGGGACCAAGTAAGAAACATATTGAAACAAGACTGGCAATCTTTCAATACTGTAAAAAACCGGCGGTAAGATAGAGAGAATCACGTTAACAAATGAAATTAACTGCGAGACGTTGCGCATGTGTAGCATGTGGGATGATAGAAAAAATCCCATAGATGACATCGAAGCCCATAGAAGGAATGTCGTGACTAGCAATAGTGGAATGTAAATTGATGACGAGAGAAACAAAATAGCTAGTGAGATCAATACCAATAATGCGGGCAATCCGAATAGAATCTGGGAAATCGCCAATCCGACCATGTAAGTAATTGGAGAAACAGGAGAAGCAACAAAGACATCCTGAATCTTGTATTCATTCTTGTAAAAGGAGATATCCTGACCCAGCGATAAGCCATATCCAACTAATGCCATAACCAAACTCCCTGTAATAGAGAATGGCAAATATTTACCATCGCTGATAATGAACAAAATAAATAACAGAGAGAAAGGACTTATTGCGGAAAAAATCAATGATAAGGGATTTCTTCTTAACCAAAGAAAGCCCGTCAAGTAAGCAATGAGAAAAGTTTGCATTAATGCGCTCTTACTTTTAGCAATAAACATTCCATGGAAAACATGTGTTCCAGATATATAGGATTTTGCGTATCTTAGTGATAGATGCCCAAAAAGGAGAAATTGAGTAAGAAAAGATCTAAGGTCGATGCTGCACTATCTGCTAGAACAAAAAAACAAATTGAGTCTTTACCCGAATATGTTTAACATATTTTCAAGAAAGCGCATGCCAATATTGTAACACAGTATCAAGATCCAGCAAAAAGACGAGGATAAGTAATAATCATGGATGCCGCTAGGGACCATAACATTTAACCCACGATTTACATAAAGGGAAATAAATGTATCAAGCTCGTATCCTAGATAAGATCAAGGAACTTCAGAAAGTCTGTAAAATAGTATCTAAACTAAAATCCCAATTGATAGAGGAGTTACCGCACTATGGACATAATGCCCTTTTTTTAAAGAATGACGAGATAACTACAGGCCTATTAAACAATATGTCTGAAATAAAAATCCATTTACTCACTGGACAGCTTGACTCATGATAACTTTGTTGAAAGATTAGAAGAAGTTGTTACCAAATACGGTCTCGAAATGCCACAGACGGCTCCTTTGACAAGATTGCGTTGTGAGGATTTATTTCAATACCTTGCATTTGCAACAAAGGCTAACAAGAGTCTTGAATTATTCAGAATGAAATTAAGTGACCGTTTCACTCAGGTGCATTTGTGGCCAGACGGTTTTGATTTCTCAGTTGAATCGTTTATGATGAAAAGCAATGAACAGATTGGTGTGGGCATCTCTCCAGGAGATAATGCCTATGACTCACCATATCTATATGTAAAACCCCTACCCGTTTAATGAAAAAATGGTTGAGCAGTTATTATCCATAGGCAAAGGGCACACATCTGGTTGGAATGGAATTAAAGTAGAATGGAAAGAGCTCGAAGATAAGATAGATCAAGAAATTTCTTCAAAAATATATCATCTATTTCTAGTTGCAAAACACAATTTTCAATAAACTCAGTTATAGTTGCTTTCAGCCAAAGCGCAACTTATTTGAATGGATGTAATCCAGAAATAGTAACATATATGATACTAACATCAAGTAAAGTTCACCACAAGAGATCTAAATACCTAATCCTTTATAGCGATTCTCCACTATATCTTAATTCATTTATTTTTCGTTATCTGATTGAAAATATAAAATTGCAACATCTCAAATAAGCTAACTCAAGGTTGATTCTGATGTATCATGAATTTTTCATCTAGTTTGAGATTAAATTCATTTTTAAGGCTCGTCGTATCGAATCATAAAATCCTTATAATTCCCTACATATTGTTCGTAGTCAACTTTCACTTCGTCAACCGTCGCATTCTCAGGGCCCATCTTACTCCACTCAATAACTTTGTTAACATCTTCTTTGCTTCCTTCAAGCAAAGCCTCAACTTTTCCATCTGATAAATTTCTTACCCATCCAACAACGGAATTTTTTTTTGCGACCTGTTGCATATTATATCTATAGTATACTCCTTGGACCTTCCCTCTAATCAGTAATCGAACAGATATCGACTCTTTATCATCTGGGCTTGAATTTTTGGAGCGTCTGAAATTCACATTATTTTTCTGCATAACGCCATTTTATATACATTCAATTAATAATTCTGTCAAAAGGTTGCGAATGTTCCATTAGGTTTGGGATTAAGTCATCACCCTAAATCATCCAAACCCTATATATACATATGATATGCATAATTCCAATACAAAATGAGGACTAAATTTGGCTTTACCCAGGGATTAAATATAGCCAGACTAGGACTGGATGAAATACAAATAATGACAGCGTGTCAAATTGCGGATAGGATTGATTTTGATTCAATCTGGTCAATGGATCATTCAAATGTACCACAATGGAAAAATGCAGTTGTTAATGATGCCTGGTTATTACTTGCGGCTATTGGTGCAGTTACGAGAAATGTTGAATTAGGTACGTGCGTGACTGATGCTATAAGAAGGCATCCTTCAACTATTGCACTTTCATCAATTACCTTGGATAGGCTAACTAATGGTAGAGCAATATTAGGCATTGGTGCAGGAGAAGCGCAAAATGTGGTAGATTTTGGAATAGAATTCAAAAAGCCAGTAACTAAATTTAGAGAGCAATTGGAGGTTATAGAAGCCCTTTTTGATTCCGACCCCGATAACAGGGTAAATTATGACGGAGAGTACTATAAACTCATTAACGCATGTTTGCAGGCGAAGAGCATTCGAAAACCAAGGCCACCAGTGTATATCGCAGCAGGAGCGCCAAAAACTTTAGAGCTATGCGCTATTTACGGAGACGGTTGGATACCAATAGGTTATACTCCTGCATTGTTTAAACATCATGCAGACATTATCAAAGATCATGCAAAAAGAATTGGCAGGGATATAAGCAATTTTCAATTCGCAAATGATGTAGATGTCTATTTCACTGATGATGGGGAGGAGGCATGGAATAAGATGAAGAATGCAGTCAAGGTTAGTTTATACAAGCCAGAATTATTGAAGGTTCACAATATCCAACAGGATTCAGAATTTGATTTCCGAAGGTACTTTACAGAATATGCAATGAATAAGCCAGAATTGATGGAACAAATGAAAAGAGCTGCGATGCAAATCCCCGATGATGTAGCAAGGAGTGCAATAGGAGTTGGCAAGCCTGATGACGCAATCGAAATGTTAGAACGATTTATTGAAGCAGGAACAAACCACTTTATAATTAGGTTCTGGGGAGACGGATATTTCAAAAACATAGAGTTATTTGGTAAAAAAGTAATTCCCTATTTTAGAGAACATGAAAAATAATTTGTGGTTGTCAATAGTAAGGCTGGAGTAGAAACTTGCATCTCGAATTACGTAATATTCAAGAATTCGATTTACTAAAAAAGGTGTCAAGTTTCAATGAATTTTCATTTCTTTTTCCTCTATCATAAACAAGAGGATTTGCATCAAAACCCAATAAACGCAAGTTTTCTGCAAAACTTTCAGCAAACCCGTGAAAGGTATAGATTTTCTCAGGATTGCATTTCTTGACTACTGTTATTAAATCGTTATAATCACAGTGGTCACTTAGAGGTAGACAATAATCTAGTCCCAACGAATCTTTGTAATGCGGCTTTACAGCCCATCCACTGAATCCGATAGATAAAGCTCCATATTTTCTCTTGATATATCTTAGAAATCCATTCTTGCATGAGCCCAGAGGAGCTATCAGTAACCATGGTCGGTGAGAAGACAGGATGTTGTTTTTTTCTGCTTCGGAGAAAGTAACATAATTGTCCATAATGATCCCAAACTGCGAGTAAATTTTGTTAATCTCGTCTATTGAATCATGTATGATTAGTGGTGTCCAATGTCCAAAAAGATTTGTTAGAATTTGTGCCTTGCCTAGAGTATATCCTAACAAAATAACTGGTATACCTTGATGATACATTTCTGAAATTATTAAATTTGCTTTGTGTATAGTACTTTCGAATTTTGGAAAAATGTAGTCAGGATGACCAAAGGTAGATTCTATTATGAGAATCCTTGCCTTGGGTATAATCGCCGGATTCATAAACGCTCTTCTTCTTATTGAGATATCACCCGTGTAATACAATTCATCTTCTATATGGAGTCCATTTGAACCTAGAATATGTCCCGAATCCAGTAATGTGAAATCATGTTCTTCATACAAATCCCCATATTTGTATCCGCGATGCATCGCAATTTTATGAGTTATTTTTGAAGTGATGATCTTATTCCCGTTCTCTTTAACACTCCTGTATAAATGATCAGTATGTGCATGTGAAATAAATGTGAAATCAGAAATAGGTTGTTTATTTGGATCAAGGGATATTTTTTTACTTTTATTGTCCACTGTTATGCCATAATTATCGATGGAAACATGAAACATCAGTCTCTTTGGTTTTCGGACAGTATATTAATATTAGTACGCTGACTAGACATCTGTTTCCTCTTGTTTTTAATCTTGAGAAAGTTGATATTATATCCCTTCAGTGACAATCTGAATGCATCCAGCAAATCATTAAAACTTGTTTGTTGTTTGTCTAGAGTTAATTCATTTGATTTTGAGGGCGTATGATTTTTCTAATATTTTTCAGTTTTATTTAATGGAAAATAATACAGAATTTATATCCTGAATAATATTAGGATTTTTCCCTCCAAGTTCATATAAACCAAAACGTTATGTAGGAACTAAATGATCTTACGTTCAAAGACCTTACTCCTCCTTTCAATAGTTCTGTTGATCGGAACGATATTGGGTGCAAGTGCAACGAACGTATTCGCCGATGACCCGTTCAAAAATATAAGGGAGATTGACGATGTTCCTTTGCCTGTTGGCTTTGTTGACAGGATAAAGGTTATTTCTATTCCCATTGAATGATGAAAAATTAATAGAATCCCATCTTCTTGTTCGTCCGTTTGCCGTTCAAGTGCATTACTGTTTTTAAGTATTCTTTACTTAAATTCAAATGCTTTTAGTGACAATCTTAATGCATCCATGACTACTCATACCTTTCACAGATTAAACAGTAAGTGCCAACTTCATCAAAATCATGTAATTCACCTGTATGATTACACATACTGCATTTATCTGATTTTTTACTCAATACATTCTTGATTTCTATTAAGGATATAACAATTGGATAGCAGTCTTCTAGAAATTAACTTTCGAAGATTTTCACGTAATATTATATCCTTTCAGACTTAGCCTTAATCCGTCTAATAAATCATCATAAGAAGTTTCTTCTTTATCAGGTGAGTTATTCCTTTATTTGAGCCGTTCTCAGTCCAGTCAAACCATATAGATTTGATTGATTAATGAGAACTGTCCACAAGATGTATTCATAAGGTCACATGCCGACTTCGGATGTAGTGGCGAATAATGGTCATTGCTACTGTGACGGCCTCTCGGATTTGAACATATTTTAACACCTTGAACCTCTCTTTTTGTTTTTATTTTCAATAGGATTACTCAGATAGTCATCCTGCCATTTGTCCAGCGTATTTTTCAGCGTGGTGCTTCCCGTCATCAAATACAACCTTTCCAGCATCTTAATGTATTCAGGGTGCTTCTGGTGCGATACAAACTTATCCTTAGACAAAGAATAGTAGGTTCCACAATCTTCCGTTAGGTCATTGATATTTTTCTCCAGTACATCTACACCCTTCTTGAATAGCGTCAGCGCACGCTCGTCCCCGGTATATCCGTAGTAGGTCATCAAGTTCGCAACGCAAAACAACTGACTGTTCAGTATTTTAGCATTGTTTTTTTCAGCCACCACTCCCAAGAGCCAGCCGTCCTGATTTAGAACAGGAGAATTTAAGCCGCTGAATACTTTTTTGGAAAATTCTAGGTATTTGAAATCCCCTGTTTCATTGTATTTTTTAGCGGTCACAAGCATCGCCTTACTCTGGGCTTCACATCCATACCAAGGTGGAGATATTTTGGAGTAAAAGTGCCAATCGTAGTTGTACGGTATCAGATAGTAATCTACGTGGTCTTCATAATTGCTGCTGTCAAGGAACCAGTCAGCATTGTCGACAAAGTTAGGATTATAGACTTTGCCAATATTAAGGCCCAGGAGGTTTTTGTAATCCACCATCGTGTTATTGTTTGCATCACTAAGATATTCAATATCAGACCAGCCTGTTTCCTTCTCCGCGTCATCATTGTTGTCGCTATTATCATCTGAGATATAGACTTGAGCAGCAGCATCATGAACAGAATCATCTGCCTCCGCGAACAGATCAATTGGTTTCACCATCGGAGTTGTTGAGGCAGTGAGAAGTATTACGGAAAGTGATGCCAAGAGCGCCGTTTTAATTATTATTGCCATAATGATACTTCCGGAGATATTTCTTCTTGGTTATCGCAATTACAATCAGCGCACCAATCTTCCATACTCATACTTTATCAAGTAAATTACTCAATGTTATAACTCTTTCAATGATAATCTAAGTGCATCTAGTAAATCATTGTATGAAGTTTGTTCTTTATCAAGTGAGTATTCCTTTATTTGAGCCGTTCTCAATGCAGTCAAACCATATAGATTTGATTAATTAAGGAGAATTGTAACCATAAAATTTAATATTTAGGAGAACCATCTAAATAAAAAAAGAACTAACTGGTGGGGAGTTGATTTGATTGCAACGAGTAGAAACAACCATAATCACCCACCAGTTGTTTATGCTTACGCTTTAATAGCATATTAACATTTAAAATAACTATCGAAAGATAAAAAACAGCGTCAACTGATGGGACGGTGTGATGCTAATGGAGGCCGTGTCCCACCAGTGAGAGTTTTGCGTTGGTTAGATAGTTCACAACAAACTATAAAATGGTTTAATGCAAACTGTCGGAACCAGGTGATAATACGAATAAAAGAATAAACTAAGAGTTTCTTAATGTTACCTCTTAAGTATACAGATATTTTTACAATAACGTTCTAAGAAATAGAAATATTTTTATACCAAACAGATCCGTAAAGAAGTTAATATTTAACAACTGATGGGAGGAATTTATAGTTTGAATGAACAAGAACCAACCAATTTCCCACCAGTTGTTTG
Source organism: Nitrososphaeraceae archaeon (assembly GCA_036258455.1). Lineage (GTDB taxonomy): Archaea > Thermoproteota > Nitrososphaeria > Nitrososphaerales > Nitrososphaeraceae > TA-21. The sequence goes on from DATADQ010000090.1 coordinate 7,473, forward strand.
TGTTTAGTTATAATTTTGTGTACTACATACTATAAAACGGCTTACGTAGAATGTTATAAGAATATATGAATTAGTAACGTTTCTCTATAAAACTCTGAGTGTTTTATAAAATAATCATTATTTCTCTTTATTGAAGTCTCGCCATAAAATGGTAGAATCCTTCCAAATCAAAAAATAATGAACTTATTCTATCTGATAACCTTTTAATGAGAGTCTTAGAGCATCTAACAAGTCATTGTATGAAGTTTGTTCTTTATCAAGTGAGTATTCTTTGGCTTGTGCTGTTCTTAATGATATAATTAGTTTTTCATATCTTCTGGTATAGCCAAATAACCTTCATTTATTATCAAATACAAATGCGATAACACTCAACAAATTGATGTTACTGCAGAAAAAAGGCCATGTATGCGCATTCTACGATCCAGCATAAAATTGAAATTAAAAAAACACATTGTTCTAAATGTGGAGAATGGTTAGAGATAGAAGGACAAGAAGTTTGCGGTGAATGTGGAGAAGTGAGTAAATTACGTGTCATGATCTTCACATGATTTTTTTAATATTCTTTTTGATAATTCTAGTTCATCATCAACTTTGGTTAGATCAATAACAGGTAACGACAGTGTTTCTTGTAATTTTGTTTCAATTATGTTCTTTGCTATCTCAAGATAAGATATGTAACCCCGCAAACAGTCGCACAAAAACTTACGATTTTCATCTAATGTTATAAACCACTCATTAGAGCCTAATTTCTTTATCATTTTTGTGTTTTTATCTATATTTTCTTGAATTGCTTCTTGAATCCGAGGGTTGCTAAAATCTAATTCTTTCTCGTTTTTTAGTTTCTCTAACATCATATTGTAGTGATGTAATGCATTCCTAAAGATTACTTTGACATTCTTTCCGGTTTCAAAATTCATGCTATCCAATGCTTGATTATCTATACCACAATTTATTAATTCAATTCTTTTCACAAGATGTCTTTTATAAGTGGTTTTGTCTTTTTCTATATTTAGCCATCTTTTAGATTCTTCGATTTCTTGGAGTAGTGTTTGTTCTATATCAAGTGAATCCTCAATTTCCTTAATTTTAGAATTTCTAATTTATTAAATTTTAGATATGTTACATTTAAGTTATCTTAAATTTCTAATTTTGGGTAATGATACTGAGCCGATATTGGTTTATAATCTCTTTCATTAATTTAGTTTCGTTCATTATTTGTCTTGAATTCTTTATTTTGCATGAATACAATAATTTTGATTCATATGTTTATGGACAAACTTCTGTTACTAATTCGTCTGGTTTAGTTGATGAATCGACAAATGCATCTTTCAATGCCGAAGGAACAATAAACTCTATTTTATTTTCGCGAGATGCATCCTATAATACAAATCCTTTAGTCAAGGATATCAACACAAATCATTCTTCCAAATATCTCCTAGGGGGAAAATGGAGGGTGGATGTC
>DATADQ010000091.1:0-2751 GCA_036258455.1 Nitrososphaeraceae archaeon
TCCATCCTCTAAATCATCTCTGCAAACAGAAGTAATTACTACATATCTCAAACCCCATTCTTTAATTGCCTTAGCGACTCTTTTTGGTTCATCTGCATCAAGCAAAAATGGTTTACCGCTATTAACAGCACAAAATCTACATCCTCTAGTACATATATCTCCCATGATCATAATTGTAGCCGTTCCTGTTCCCCAACACTCTGATATATTAGGGCATCTTGCTTCTTCACAAACGGTATGAAGATTTAGCATCCTAAGTGATTGTTTAACATTTGTATAGTTTTCTCCTGCAGGTGGTCTTACTCTAAGCCATACTGGTTTTTTATTAGTTCCATTTGTACTTTGAACCATCCACAATATCTTTTATAACAAGAGTTAATACTTGTCGATTATTATATTTGTTGGCTTACCTATAATGAAAACACCTTTTTATGATATTCATAGATCCTTTGGAGCAAAAATGCTAAACTTTCATGGATGGGAAATGCCTCTACATTATTCTTCTGGCATAATCGATGAGCATCTCAATACTAGAACAAATGTTAGTTTATTTGATGTTTCACACATGGGTCGTTTTGAAGTGAAAGGCACCGATGCCTATGAATGTCTACAAACTTTAGTTACTAATGACCTAGCGAAATTAGATAACAATATGGCATTATATTCTCCCATATGTTATGAGAATGGAGGAATAATAGATGATTTAATTATATACATGTTTAATAGGGAAAAATTCCTTATTGTTGTGAATGCTTCAAATAGAGAAAAGGATTTAGAATGGATTATTAAGCATTTGAAATCAGCAACTATTGTTGAAGATATCACCGATAAAACTGCTCTTCTAGCACTCCAGGGTCCTCTTGCTCAAAGTATCCTAGAAAAGGCAGTAATTGTTCATTTAAACCTGAATCAATTAAAACCATTTAATTTTATTATAACAAATATTTTTGGAATAGAATGTATAATATCAAGGACTGGTTATACAGGAGAAGATGGTTTTGAGCTATTCTTTGATTCTTCAAAAATAGAGATTTGGGATAAGATCATACAGTTAGGTTCCACAATTAATATTAAACCCGCTGGTTTGGGAGCCAGAGATACACTCAGACTAGAAGCTGGTTTAATGCTTTATGGAAATGATATGGATGAAAATACTACTCCTTTAGAAGTTCCACTCAAATGGACTGTAAAATTTGAAAAGAATGAGTTCATTGGAAAAAAAGCTTTGATAAACCAGCAAATAAATAAAAAACTAGTAGGATTTGAGGTTCTAGAAAAAAGAGTAGCTAGACATGGAAATGAGGTATTAATGAATAGCAAAAAGATCGGTTTCGTGACAAGTGGAACATTTTCCCCAATTTTAAAAAAGTCTATTGGCTTTTGTTTTGTGCCAATTTATGTAAACCCCAATGAATTAATCGAAATTAATATTGGTGGTAAATTGTATAAAGCTAAAGTTCTTAGTAGTACACGATTCTATAAGCGGAAATAAAAAAATTTTTTATTGCTTGAATAATATTAAAAATAGATCTTTGTGAATGAGAATATAAGGTTTACAAAAGAACATGAATGGATTGTAATCAAGGAAGGGATAGCAATTATTGGAATATCAGACTTTGCTCAGAGACAACTTGGCGATATAGTTTCCATAGAATTGCCTAAGGTTGGTAGCATATTCAAACGTATGCAATCAATGGCAATAATTGATTCGGTAAAGGCTTCTTCTGATATTTATTGTGTTATGAGTGGCGAAATTGTAGAAGTTAACGAGGAGTTGCTTGAACACCCCGAATGGATAAATCAATCACCATATGAATCAGGCTGGATTGTAAAATTAAAACCATCTAATATGGAAGAATTCCATAATTTATTGACCAATCAGCAATATAACAAATTCATTGGCGAAACAGAAGAGAATAGAGAAAAATATCAAAGCGGAGACTGATATCAATTATAATGAATTATTCACCAATAACTGAAAATGACAAAGAAGAGATGTTGAAACGAATTGGAGTAAGATCTATTAATGATTTAATCATGGATTTAAAGCCGTCTCTTAATGAAAAACTGGATCTCTCTAAACCACTGAGCGAGCTTGAACTCGTGGAACATTTGAGAAATATATCACAAAAGAATAAGATCATGAAATACTTTATTGGGGCTGGAGCTTACAATCATTATATTCCCTCTGCAGTAAATCATTTGCTAATGAGGGGAGAATTTCTTACAGGATATACTCCTTATCAAGCAGAAATGAACCAAGGAACTTTACATACAATGTACGAATTCCAGTCATTCATCTGTCTTCTTACAGGCATGGATATAGCTAATGCTTCTTTGTATGAAGGTTCATCTGCATTGGCAGAAGCCGTATTGCTCTCTTCATCTTATAATGGAAGGAATTCCATTTTCATAAAGGAAGGACTCAATCCTCAATATTTGGAAGTTTTAAAAACATATTGTGAAGGAGCAGATCTCAAAATTGTAAATGAGATTGATAATAATACCGCTTGTGTGATTGCTCAGAACCCTGACTTCTATGGAAATATTGAGAATTTACAGTATTTAGCTGAACAGGCACATAAAGTGGGTGCACTCTTTATTACTTGCGTTGTCGAACCAACTTCTCTTGCACTCCTAGAACCACCAGGAAATTATGGTGCAGATATAGTAGTCGGTGAAGGACAGTCCTTTGGTATTCCAGTAAACTTTGGAGGTCCATATCTTGGCTTTATGGCAGTCAAGAGTTTC